>JAQGMN010000467.1 GCA_028292345.1 Polaromonas sp.
CAGCGCAATCGCCTGCGCCAGGCGGCGCGCCTGTGCCTCGGAGGCGAATTCTTCAATCTGGGCCGGCAGCCGGGCGGCCAGGCGGTCCAGCGCCGGATGCGCTCCCGCCGCGGCAGAAAGCTCCTGCGCCAGCGCGGCCACGGCTTCGGGCCTGCGCAGCGCCCGCAGCAGGTCCAGCGCCATGATGTTTCCTGCGCCTTCCCAGATCGTGTTGACCGGCATTTCGCGGTAGATGCGCGCCATGGTGCCTTCGCCGCCCGCCTCCACATAGCCGTTGCCGCCCAGGCATTCCATGGCTTCCTGGGCAAACGCACTGCCGCGCTTGCAGATCCAGAACTTGGCGACCGGCGTGAGCAGGCGCGACAAGGCCTGCTCATGCGCGCTGTCTTGATGGTCGAAGCACCTTGCAAGCCTGATGGACAAAGCGCAGGCCGCTTCGCTTTCAATAGCCAGATCGGCCAGCACGTTGCGCATCAGCGGCTGCTGGACCAGCCGCTTTCCGAACGCCTGGCGCTGCGCCGTGTGGTTGAGCGCCAGGCTGAGCGACTGGCGCATCAGCCCGCTGGTGCCCAGGGCGCAGTCGAGGCGCGTCATCGTGCCCATGGCGAGGATGTGCGGCACGCCCCGGCCTTCCTCGCCGACCAGCCAGGCGCTGGCGCCGCCGAACTCGACTTCGGAGCTGGCATTGGCCTTGTTGCCGAGCTTGTCCTTCAATCGCTGTATGTAGATTGCATTCAAAGTGCCGTCAGGCAGTACGCGGGGAAGGAACAGGCACGACAGGCCGGCCGGCGCCTGCGCCAGGATCAGGAAGGCGTCGCACATCGGCGCCGAGAAGAACCATTTGTGGCCGGTCACCGCAAAGCGCTGGCCCCAGGCATCGGCGCCGATGGGCAGAGCCCGCGTGGTGTTGGCGCGCACGTCCGAGCCGCCCTGCTTTTCCGTCATGCCCATGCCCATGGTCACGCCCGGCTTGTCGCGCCAGACGTTGAGCGCCGGGTCATAGTGCCGGCTGGTCAGCCTGGACGCCCAGTCGGCGTAAATCGCCGGGTTGCGGCGCAGCGCCGGCGTGGCGGCATAGGTCATGGAAACCGGGCACAGGCTGGACGGCTCCAGTTCGGTGAACAGCATGAAGCCTGCGGCCCTGAGCACATGCGGCGAATTGCTTTCATGATTTGCCCACGGCGTGCCATGCAGGCCGGCGCCGACAGATGCCGACATCAGCGCATGGTAGCTGGGGTGGAACTCGACCTGGTCGATGCGCCGGCCGAAACGGTCATGGGTATGCAGCTCGGGCGGATGCACATTGGCCAGCCGCGCATGCGCCTGCATGCCGGCCGTGCCCAGCCGGGCGCCCAGCTGGACGAGTTCGGCCGTGTCCAGCCCGGGCGCGTTGAACTTCAGCGCATCGCGCAAGCCCCGGTTGCCCTCGAACAGGTTGTAGTCGACCAGCGGTTCGGGCTGGTTGAAGACTTCATGGGTCGTGTCCATGGCGGCCTCCTGTTCCGGTAAAAAAACTAGATCAGCTTGACCAGTTGCTTGCCGAAGTTCCGGCCCTTGAGCAGGCCCAGGAAGGCCTCAGGCGCGGCTTCCAGCCCTTCGGCAATCGATTCACGGGGATGCAGCTTGCCGGTGGCGACCAGCGTGCCGAGTTCCTTCAGCGCTTCCGGCCAGATGTCCATGTGCTCGCTGACGATGAAGCCCTGCACCTTGAGGCGGTTGGTCAGGATCAGCGCGGGATAGGCCAGCGGCAGCGGCTTGCCGTCATAGCCGGCGATCATGCCGCACACGGCAATGCGGCCGAAGGCGTTCATTCGCAGCAGCACCGCATCGAGCACCATGCCGCCGACGTTTTCAAAATAGCCGTCAATGCCATCGGGGCAGGCCTCCTTCAACGCCTTGGACAGTGATGACGCATCAGGGTGCAGCTTGTAGTCGATGCAGGCGTCGAAACCCAGTTCCTCGACGGCATAACGGCATTTGTCCGGGCCGCCGGCTATGCCGACGGTGCGGCAGCCGCGTGCCTTGGACAAGGCCGCGAACGCGCTGCCGACGGCACCGGTGGCGGCGCTGACCACCATGGTTTCACCGGCCTTGGGCTCGATGATCTTGACCAGGCCGTACCAGGCCGTGACGCCCGGCATGCCGACCGCGCCCAGGTAATACGACAGCGGCACCTGCGCGGTATCGACCTTGCGCAGCGCGCCGGGCTCGTCGGCATTCACGACGCTGTAGAGCTGCCAGCCGCCCATGCCGACCACCTTGTCGCCCGGCTGAAACTTGGGCGAACGGCTTTCGGCCACCTCGCCGACCGTGCCGCCGCCCATCACCTGACCCAAGGGCTGCGGCGCGGTGTAGCTCTTGGAATCGTTCATGCGGCCGCGCATGTAGGGGTCCAGGCTCAGAAAGTGGTGGCGCACCAGCACCTGTCCGTCCTGCAAGGCAGGCGTTTCGCTGCTGACCAGCTTGAAGTTGCTGGCGCTGGCTTCGCCGGCGGGCCGGTTGTCGAGCAGGATTTGTTGATTGGCAGGCATGTTTTCTCCTTGATGAATGAGTTGCTATTGAATCAATAGCTATAAACGCAGGCAGAACCAGCGCAAAAGCATGATTTGACGCATAAAACTGAATTTCAGTCGGTTGAAATCGGGCTGGACGGCAAGGACGGGACATCGGCATTTCCGGCAGGGCCTGGCTTGCGCCTGACGTATTTGAAGGTGCCGGTCGAATGCGCGCAGGCCTGCCCTTGTGCATCGTAGATCGTGGCTTCGACAAAGGCCAGCGTCGCCGTGCGGTGCATCAGGCGTCCCTTGGCCGTGAGCGGCGTGCCATCGCCGGGCGCGGGCCGCATGAAGCTGGTCTTCATCTCGATGGTGACCACGCCCATGTCCTTTTGCACGCTGCGCGCGGCCACCGCCATGGCCACGTCGAGCAGCGTCATGCAGGCGCCGCCGTGGGTGACGGCAAAGGAATTCAGGTGCTCGGGCCGGGGCATGTAGCCCAAAACGGACTCGCCGCCTTCGAACAGTTCGAGCGTGAAACCAAGGTGGGTGACGAAAGGGATTTCCGCGCCGAAGTTCATGGCATGTCCAACAACAGCATGGGCGCGCCATTTCTAAGCCAGCCAGGGCCGCGGAACCGGCTTTGCCGGGCCGCAGGCTGCGGGCTGCGGCTCCGAGCCCGCCTGTGCGGGCTTGGACAGCCTGCAGATGCGCCGCCTCTGGCGGCGTGGCGCCCTGCAAGGGCAACAGCCCCCTGGGGGGGCAGCGCATTACACGAAGTGAAAAGCGTGGGGGCCATATTTATCCTCCGGTGATGACCGACACGCCGCCATCGACCGCCAGCCACTGGCCGGTGATGTGCTTGCCCGCATCCGACGCATACAGCACGCACAGGCCCTTCAAATCCTCGTCGTCGCCCAGCCGGCCCAGCGGCGCATGGGCGGCGAGCTTTTCCTCGCCCAGGGCCTTGAGCGTACCGACCGTCATGCGGCTGGGGAAAAAGCCCGGGCAGATCGCGTTGACGGTGATGTGGTTGGGTCCCCATTCGCAGGCCAGCGCGCGCGTGAAATTGACGACCGCCCCTTTGGACGTGTTGTAGGCGATGGTGTTCATGCCGCGCGGGTTGCCGCCCAGGCCGGCAATCGAGGCGACATTGATGATGCGGCCGCTCTTGCGCGGGATCATGCTGTGCTTGGCGATGTGCTGCGACAAGATGAAATAGCCGCGCACGTTCAGGTTCATCACCTTGTCCCACGCGTCGACCGGATGGTCTTCGGCCGGCGCGCCCCAGGCGGCGCCGGCGTTGTTGACCAGGATATCGACCTGGCCGAAGCGCCGGAGGGTTTCATCGGCCAGGGCGCGGATGTCGTCCTCTTTCGAGCAGTCGGCGGCAATCCAGTCCACGTCGATGCCGGCGGCCTTCAGCACGGCGGCGGACTCGACCAGGTCTTCGGCCTTGCGCGAACTGAGCATGACTCGGGCACCGGCTTCACCGAGCGCCTGCGCCAGTTGCAGGCCCAGGCCGCGCGAGCCGCCGGTGACGAGCGCGGTTTTGCCCTTGAGGTCGAAAAGTTGCTGGATGGTGCGGGTCATGGATCAGTCTCCTTGCAGGGTTTGTTGAATTTTTGGGCCGGACGGAATCAGGAACAGGCTTCAGTCTTTGATTCTCGAACGGACATAGACCAGGAAAAAGCCGATGGCGGCCGCCAGCGCGCCACCCACCATCATCAGCCAGCCGGTGTCCTCGTCGCTGGGCTTGACCCAGATGCCCCAGACCAGGGCCAGCAGGCCGCCATAGATCAATACCCAGGTGATTGCGCCCAGGCGTGCCAGCGAGGGATTGACTTCGGTTCCAGCCGATTTTTTGAAATAGCTCATCAGAAGGATTCTTCAGGAAAGTCGGCGCAGGTGCGGTCGCGGTTGCAGACCACCTGGAGCCAGGCTGCTGTCTTGGGCAACTCATAATGGTAAAAATAGCGCATTGCGCCCATTCTGCCTGCGTTCTCAGCTATGGATTGCGTAGCACCGGATGCCTGGACCGCCAAGGCCACGTCCAGCCATATCCAGGCCAGCACCGTGTGGCCAAAGGCCTGCATGTAGGGCACGGCATTGGCCAGCGCCTCTGCGGGCTGGCCGGTGGCCCAGGCGGCGCGGGTGGCTTCGCCGACTTGCTGCAGCGCATCGGCCAGCGCATCGGCATGGGCGGCCAGTTCGGGAACATGGCTGGCGCGGGCTGCGGTGGCCGTGATGCGCGCGGCCAGCAGTTCAAGGCCCCTGCCGCCTTCCATCAGCACCTTGCGGCCGAGCAAATCCATTGCCTGGATGCCGTGGGTTCCTTCGTGGATCATGTTCAGGCGGTTGTCGCGCCAGTACTGCTCGACCGGGAAGTCGCGCGTGTAGCCGTAGCCGCCGTGCACCTGGATGGCCAGCGAATTGGCTTCCAGGCACCATTCGCTGGGCCAGCTCTTGGCCATCGGCGTCAGCACTTCGAGCAGCAGCCGCGCCTCGTCGACCGCCTGCGCACTGCCGGTGTGCTGCTCGTCGACCAGCCGGGCGCAGTACAGTTCGAGCGCCAGCGCGCCTTCGCTGTACGACTTTTGCGCCAGCAGCATGCGCTTGACATCGGCATGCTCGATGATGCGGCTTTGCGGCGCGCTGGCGTTTTTTCCGGCGCCGGTCACCGGCCTGCCCTGCGACCGTTGTCTGGCGTAGTCGAGCGACGCCTGGTAGCCCGCCATGCCGAGCATGGTGGCCGCCATGCCGATGGCGATGCGCGCCTCGTTCATCATGTGGAACATGCAGCGCAGGCCTTCATGCGGCTGGCCGACCAGGTAGCCGACCGCGCCGGCCTGGCCATCGACCGGGTATTTGCCTTCGCCGAAATTGAGCAGCGTGTTGGTCGTACCGCGCCAGCCGAGCTTGTGGTTCAGCCCGGCCAGGGCCACGTCGTTGCGAACGCCGGTCAAGTCGCCAGCCGTGTTCACCAGCTTCTTGGGAACGATGAACAGCGAGATGCCCTTGGTGCCCGGAACCAGGCGGCCGTCGGCGCCCGGAATCTTGGCCAGCACCAGGTGGATGATGTTGTCGGTCAGCTCATGCTCGCCGCTGGAGATCCACATCTTGTTGCCCTTGAGGCGATAGCGCGGGCCGAGCGGATCGGACTCGAAACCGGCGCCATCGGGCACGGCGCGGGTGGTGATGTCGCTCAGCGACGAGCCGGCCTGCGGCTCCGACAGGCACATGGTGCCGGAAAATCGGCCTGAAAATTCATGCTTGGCGAACACGTCCTTCTGCATCGGCGTGCCATGGACCATCAGCAGGTTCGCATTGCCGGTGGTCAGCAGACCCGACCCCATGCTGACCGAGGCCATGGCGAAAAATGCGTTGGCGGCGGCTTCGACCGTGTAGGGCAGCTGCATGCCGCCAAAGCCGTAGTCCTGCGCGGCGCCGAGCATGCCGGACGCGGCATAGGCCTTTTGCGCATCGTGCGTGGCTTGCGGCAGGATGACTTTTTCACCGTCGAACTGCGGCTCCTGCGTATCGACCAGGCGGTTGAAGGGCGCGTATTTCTCGCGCGCGATGCGCTCGCAGGTGTCGAACACCGCATCGAAGGTGTCGCGGCTGTGGTCGGCAAAGCGCTCGCGCTGGTTGAGCGATTCGGCGTCCAGCCACTGGTAGAGCAGGAAATCAAGGGTGGAACGAAGGCTCACGGAATGATCCTCAAAGCAAGAACTGAAGCGCGAACCGG
>JAQGMN010000468.1 GCA_028292345.1 Polaromonas sp.
GGCACCAGCCGCGAATCCGAGCAGCCGATGAACAGCGTCTTGGGATGCTGCCCTTGCGACACCAGGTCCTGGAAGCGCTGCTGGTGCAAGGGAAAATAGTCCGACTTGAAGCGCCGCAGGCGCAGCAGCAGCTCGTCCGTGGCTGCGGCGCCGCTGTCCGTCATTGCACCAGCGGCGAATCCGCCCCTTCAAGGTCGATGCCTTCGACCAGCGCCTCGCCGACCAGCAGGCTCATGTACTGGTGCAGGGCCCGGGCGCGCGACTGCATCGCCAGCAGGGCCGCAATGCGCTCGCGCACTTCGGCATAGGCGGGTTGCTTGCCGGCGCGGCGCTCCAGCACCTCGATGATGTGAAAGCCGAAGCGGGTGTGGATCAGGCGCGGATGCACGCCCATGCCCCATTGCGAATGCTTCTGGTGGAACAGCTCGTTGGCCAGCTCGGGCGCGCAGTCGTCCGGGCCGATCCAGCCCAGGTCGCCGCCCTGCGCGCTGGTCGGGCAGTTGGACAGCTCGGCGGCCAGCTGGGCAAAGCGGCCGGGCGCGGCATCCTTGCGCGTCAGTTCGAGCAGGGCCTTTTCGGCGTGGACCGTCAGCGCATGCACATTCACGCCGGGCGTGACGGCGAACAAAATGTGCCGCACATGCAGCGCCTGGCCGACCATGAACTGCGACGGATTGGCCTCGTAGTAGCGCTGGCATTCGTCTTCCTTCGGCTGCGGGCTCTGCACCTCGGCATCAACCATGGCCTCGATCGCCTTGCGCTCGGCCTCCCCCAGTTCGGGCGTGGCCAGGCCGGTGTGGCGCGGCAGCAGGCCCTTGCGCACGGCCTGCTGGCGCAGCAGTTCGGTGTAGGCCAGTTCGCGCAACAGGCCGATGTCCGGGCGCTGGCCGGCCGGGTGCAGTTCAATGCCGTTGACGGCGGCTGTCGGCAGGGCCGCCTGAGGAGACATGTCGGGACCGGCGCACTGGCAGCTGCTGCTGCCGCAGCCGGTCACGGTGGACGTGGGGGTGCTCATGAGTATTTGCTTTCTGGCTTCACGACGGTGATGGAAGGTTGGCCCGCAGGCTTGGGCGCCTGCGCAGGTTTGGGCTGCGGACGCGGCGACGACCTTGTGGTGGCGCCCACATCCAGGCGGCGGCTGCGCACCACCTGGTAAGGCCGGAAGATATAGCCGACCGAGGCAAAGCCGCTCCACACATGGACCAGGCGGCTGAACGGGAACAGCAGGAAGATCGTCATGCCGAACACGATGTGGAACAGGTAGGGCCACGGCAGGACCGCCAGCGCGGCCGAGTTCACCTCGCGCAGCGTCAGGATGCGCTGGGCCCAGTCGGCCAGGATCAGCATCACGCCGCCATCGGCATGGCCCCAGGAAAACGGCAGGGTGATCAGGCCCACGACCAGCTGCACCCACAGGATCAGCAGGATGGCCAGGTCGGTCTTGTGGCTGGTGTAGCGGATGCGCTCGTCGAACATGCGCCGGTAGATCAGCATCGACAGGCCGATGAAGCAGATGGCGCCGGCAATGCCGCCGGCATAGATCGCCATGCGCTGCTTGGAGGCGGCGTCCATGAAAATACCGTACACCGCATGCGGCGTGAGCAGGCCGACCAGGTGGCCGAAGAACAGGAACAGGATGCCGACATGGAACAGGTTGCTGCCCCAGCGCAGCAGGCCGGTGCGCAGCAGCTGCGACGAGTCGCTTTTCCAGGTGTACTGGTCGCGGTCGAAGCGTATCAGGCTGCCGAGCAGGAACACCGCCAGGCAGATGTAGGGGTAGACCCCGAAAAGAAAACCGTGCAGGGAGGCATTCATGCTTGTGCTCCTTGGGAAGGACGTGGCTTGCGGACGATGTGGATGGGTTGGGGCTGGTCGGGTTTGGACTGGCCCTTGGACGAGCAGCCGTCGAACACGACCGGCTCCTGCCAGACGGCGTCGATCGGCTCTTCGGCGGCGATCTCTACCGGCGAGGCCTTCTCGCCGGCCAGTTCCAGCAGGGCGCCCAGCACCGAGGCGTAAGGGCTGCCGCGCTGCTGCAGGGCGGCAAAAATGGCGTTGAAGATGTGCGCCATCTCGGCCAGGAACTCGCGCGCCTCGCGCGGCGGCTGGGTCGAGGTGAATTCGAGCACCACCGGCAAAAAGTCGGGCATTTCGCCTTCGGCCAGGTACATGCCGGCCTTTTCGTAGGTCTGCGCCAGGTCGATCATGGCCGGGCCCCGGTCGCGCGAGTCGCCGTGCACATGCTCGAACAGGTGCAGCGAGGTGGCGCGGCCCCGGTCGAACAACTCGACGTAGTCGGCCTCGGCTTCCAGCGCCGGCTGGCGCTGGAGCAGCTCGATCAGCGCATCGAGTTCGGCCAGCCGCAGCGGCGCCACGGCTTTTTCTTCATGCAGCGCGCCGCGCATGTCGGCCAGGTGGCCGCGCAGTTCGGCGTCCGGATAGCCCAGCAGGCGGGCCAGCACGCGCAGGCTTTGGGTCGCCTTGGGAATGGTGTTGAACAGTGCCATGGCTTTAAACCTCCACCTTGATGGGAATCGTGCGTTTCTTGCTGCCGCCGAACAGGCTGACCTCGCTGGCGCCGTCGGAGCAGCCGTTGCCGAAGGTGAAACCGCAGCCGCCGCGCATGTCGAACGCGTTTTCGGCGTACTCGCGGTGGCTGGTCGGGATCACGAAGCGGTCTTCGTAGTTGGCAATCGCCATGATGTGGTACATCTCCTCGACCTCGGCCACCGTGAGGCCGGCTTGAGCGAGCACGGCCAGGTTCTGCTCGTTGTCCACATGCTTGCTGCGCTGGTAGGAGCGCATCGCCATCATGCGCTGGAGCGAACGGATCACCGGCCCGGTGTCGCCCGCCGTCAGCAGATTGGCCAGGTACTGCACCGGAATGCGCATCTGGGCAATGTCGGGCAGCTCGCCGTTGATGCCGATGTGCCCGGCGTTGGCGGCCGAGGTGATGGGCGAGAGCGGCGGCACATACCAGACCATGGGCAGCGTGCGGTACTCGGGGTGCAGCGGCAGCGCGACCTTCCATTCCACGGCCATCTTGTAGACCGGGCTGCGGCGCGCGCCTTCGAGCCAGGCTTCGGGAATGCCGTCCAGGCGCGCCTGCGCAATCACCGCCGGGTCGTTCGGGTCGAGGAAAATATCGAGCTGGGCCTGGTACAGGTCCTTGTCGTTTTCCACGCTGGCCGCTTCCTGGATGCGGTCGGCGTCATACAAAATCACGCCGAGGTAGCGGATGCGGCCGACGCAGGTTTCGCTGCACACGGTCGGCTGGCCCGCCTCGATGCGCGGGTAGCAGAAGGTGCATTTCTCGGCCTTGCCGCTTTTCCAGTTGTAGTAAATTTTCTTGTACGGGCAGCCCGAAACGCACATGCGCCAGCCCCGGCACTTGTCCTGGTCGATCAGCACAATGCCGTCTTCCTCGCGCTTGTAGATCGAGCCCGACGGGCACGATGCCACGCAGGCCGGGTTCAGGCAGTGCTCGCACAGGCGCGGCA
>JAQGMN010000482.1 GCA_028292345.1 Polaromonas sp.
GCATCAAGCTGCGCTACGACGATTTCCGAATTGCCACACGCGATCAGACGGTGCCCGCCTACACCGACGATGCCCGGGCCATTCGCAAAATTGCCGGCATGTGCCTCAAGCGGGTGCCGCTGGACAGACGCCTGCGCCTGCTCGGGGTGCGCGCCGGGGCGCTGGTCAAGGCGGGGGAAGCGCTGGTTGATGAGACAAACAGTGTTTCCGCGCAAGCAAGGCCTGCGAAAGCAGCTACAGAAAACATAGCAAATTATCCACTTTTCTAAAGTATTGCACAGCCTGGAAGCAGCACCATGCCGGTTCACTCTGATTCCGCCGCCGGCATGTCAGCCGCCGTTTCGCCGCAAGTGTCTGCGGCGGGTCGCAAGGCCGGTGCCTGCACCGCGAAAGCAAGGCCGTTTCCTTCAACACCCGTCGCCAGGCAAGCCGTGCACAGCGCTGCCGGTGCGCCCATGCCATGAACATGCAGACCCTGCGCAGCCCGTGGCGCCGCATGCTGGGCTTTGCCATTTTTTTCGGCGGCGCCGCCGTGCTGGTGTCGGAGATCTTTCGCAGCCTGCCCCTGGACGATCCGCGCATGCGCGGCGCGCTGACCGGCGGGGCCATGGCGGCGCTGGCCACGGCGCTGGGCACGCTGCCGGTGCTGCTGTCGCACCAGTTTTCGCAGCGCACCTATGACACGCTGCTCGGCTTTGGCGCGGGCGTGATGCTGGCGGCCAGCTCGTTTTCGCTGATCATTCCGGCGCTGGCCAGCGCCAAGTCGCTGGGCGCCGGCGCCTGGGGGGCCGGCGGCATCGTGGGCGCGGGCATCCTGGCCGGCGCGCTGCTCCTGATGCTGATCGACCGGATGGTGCCGCATGAGCATTTCGTCAAGGGCCTGGAAGGTCCGCAGGCGCGCGCCATGAAGCGCGCCTGGCTGTTCGTGCTGGCCATCGGGTTGCACAACCTGCCCGAAGGCCTGGCCATCGGCGTCGCTTTTGCCGGCACCGACGCGGTCGCCGCGCTGGCGCTGGCCACCGGCATCTCGATCCAGGACGTGCCCGAAGGCCTGGTGGTGGCGCTGGCGCTGCGGGGCGTGGGCTACGGCCGCTGGGCTTCGGCGGGCATGGGCGTGCTGTCAGGCCTGGTCGAGCCGGTGGCGGCGGTGCTGGGCGTGGCGGTGATCAGCCTGTCGGCCAGCTTCCTGCCCTGGGGGCTGTCGGCGGCCGCGGGCGCCATGCTGTATGTCATCAGCCACGAGATCATTCCCGAGTCGCACCGCGCGGGCCATGAAACCTTTGCCACCGGCGGGCTGATGCTCGGCTTCGTCCTCATGATGCTGCTGGACACGGCGCTGGGCTGAAAAAAATCCCCGATGCGCACAGTCCGGAAAGACTGGCGCATCGGGGATTGCGCGGCGGGGCCGGAAACTGAAATGGCTCAGTTGCGATCAGCCCGGGCGGTGCGCGGGGTGGTTCCGCCGGTCATGCCGCTGCCCGAAGTGCTGGCGCCGCCGGTGCCGCCTGTCATTCCCGTGCCCGTACCCGTGCCTGAACCCGAGCCGGTCATGCCGCTGGTGCCGCCCGTGCTGCCCGTCGTGCCGCCCGTGCCCGTGCCCGTGCCCGCGCCACTGGCGCCGGTGCCGCTGCCAGTGGTGCCAGTTCCCGTCGTGCCGCTGCCGGCGGCGCCGCTGCCAGTCGTGCCACTGCCGGCGCCGCTGCCAGTCGTGCCACTGCCGGCGCCGCCCGTGCTGCCCGTGGTGCCGCCCGTGCCCGTGCCCGCGCCACTGCCCGTCGCGCCAGTGCCCGAGCCGCCGGCACCGGCGCCGGTGCCGCTGCCAGTCTGGGCATACGCCAGTCCAATACCGCCCGCCATGGCCAGCGCCAGCAGGGCCGGGGTGATGGTTTTCAATGCTTTCATCGTCGTCTCCTTGAGAGTCAGGCCGTTTTCGGGGCCTTCGGTTGAATGAACCAGGCTGGCCAATCTGCCAGCTGCTTTAACTCTACGGCCCGAAAAAATGCGCCGGGTCGGTAGCTGGCTGAAGCATGTGTAGGACAGCAAGGGCCGACAAGGCGGAAATTCACCGAACGCCCGATGTAAAAAATATCCAGCGCAAGGCTGGATTGCAACGCAAGCAAAACGGAAACAAGAAAAACAGCACTGGAATCACTTGCTACCGAATCCATAGCTGCATGCGCCTGCCCTGCCTGCGCCAATAGCCTGTTTGGTGCTTGAAGGCAGCTTGGCCCCAGCGGCTGCGCGCTGACGGCAGCGCACCACGCACTGCCCGGCCAGCCCCCCCAACAAGGCTGGCCGGGCGAGCCGTCAAAGCGAAGGCTTGGCGCCGACGGCCTTGCGCGCGGGCAGCGCCTCGATGCTCAGCTGCTCGTTCAGCGCCTCGGCCTGGGCGGCGGCGTTCCTGCCCGCGACGAAGGCATGGTCCGAGTTGTAGTACTCCCATTCGCTGTAGCGGCCGGCCAGGATGATGTTGGACCGGGCGACCCAGTTGCGGATGGTTTCGACATGCGCGGCGCGGTCATGGTCGTACACCACATAGGCATACGGCATGTCCACCTGGTGCGCGGCCAGGATGGCGTCGTCCTTGGTGAACATGCCGACCTCGATGC
>JAQGMN010000285.1 GCA_028292345.1 Polaromonas sp.
AACAAGGAGCACCGACGATGTCATCGAATGAAAAACTGGCGATTGCCGCCCACCTGCATGTGCTGATGCGCCGCAAGACCGGCCGCGTGACCGACACCGAATGGCTGGCCAGCAACCCGGCCTATGCGGCTGAAATCATTCGCCTCGCGCATCTCAAGGCGGCCGAAGGCGGCCATGACGACCTGGGCCAATTGGCCGACAGGCTGGAGGCGGCCATGGCGGTTGCCGATACGCCTGCCTACCGGCCGCTGGCCCAGCGTTTGACTGAAGCGGCCAGGGAGCACAACGCCCGCGCGCAGGGCGCCCGGCCCGCACTGTCCTTTGATGCGAGCGGCAACAGCATATTTGGCGACAGCCAGCCGGGCGCGGACGGCACGCAGCGTCCGAACGCGCCGCGCTACATCAAGGGGCTGCGCTAGATGTAGGGTCCCGGGGGGGCGTGACGTCATTCTGTCCGTTGAGGAGGAAAAAGCGTTATGGCAAGCCAGGCCTATGGCGTGAAGCGCCTGCTCAGGCGTCAGATTGCCGGCGATGACTGGGGAGCATGCCAGGACTCAGCGATCAGGGCAGGTATGCCGTAGAAAATGCGCTCAAACTCGCAGGCTTGGCACAGGGCGCTCCGGGTGGCTGTGTTGCGTTGCTCTTTCAAGGCCGCTCTCGCACGGAAACGCAAAACCACCCGCGAGCCGGGCGAGCAAGTCGAGCTGTTGATGCCCGACAAGAACGGACAAGTCTGGAAGTATGCAGTCCGAAGGTTTTGGCTTGTAGAAAAATATTGATAAGAAGGAGCGAATCCCTGGCCGGGATTCGCTCCTTCAAACTTGAAGCAGCCAGCGTACGCTGCGATTAATCCATCATTTCAACTTAATTTCAACTTACTGTGGTTTGACGCTATAGCGGACATCCGCTGGCGCTCCAGCAGTCAGGTCGCCGGGCTTGACATTACGGAAGGCGTTTTCTGCATCAGTGCCGGCCTTGGCAGCCGCAGTCACCTTTGCCAGAAAATCGCTTTGCGTTATTCCAGTCCGCGCATTCAGCTTGACAACATAACTTCCGTCAGATGCGATGCTGTTGACTGAATTGCCCCCTCTTAGCTCGGAAACGGTGTAGCTGCCGGCAGGCAGGCTCATTTTTTGCAGCTCGATGACAGAGCGTGCCGCCGCGTGCAAGCCACTCGTTCGTCCATAGTTGCTGCTACTGTGTCCGCCCGGGCCTTGAAATTCGACCACAATGGGTGCCGCCTCTTGGGAAAACGCCGAGCCACACACCAGACCAGTGGCCCCGATCAAGGCAGTCAAGATTAGTTTTTTCATAATGTCACCTTTCACTCAATCTCAATTCAGTTCACGCGTACGCACGCCAATCGGATCCGCCGCAGGGGCAATCACCGTGCCATCCGATAGGTTGTAACCCGCTGCAATCAGCACGGAAGTCATTGCGCGCTGAATGCGCTGAACTTCGCGTTTTGGATCGCCGCGTGTGCCCCACTCCCAGAAGGCATGCGCGCCGCCGCCAGCGGCGTTGGAGGCCAGCGACCAGTTGTAGGTGGGCACACCTGTGTTGGCAGGCACGTTGTCGTTGAGGCTGCTGGAGCCGGTTGGCAGCCGGGTTGCCTTATCCACACCTACCGCCTGTGCAGCTTGCCAACCTGCCTGAAGCGCAATGTTGGCTTTGTCACCGTTCACGAATGCGGGACGCAATCCGTACCACAACTGCTCAATTGTCACGGCGTTGCGTGAGTTTTCAGGGGCGACATAGCGCGCGTTTTCCGCCGCCATACCTGCTTTAAACAGGGGCTCAATGCTTGCGCGCACTTCGTTGAGCGTTTCGGTCCGCTCCGAACGCATATCCACCAGCAAGGTGCAGCTTGGCGTCACCGCACTGCCGGCGGCGGGGGCCTCGCAGCTGGCCTGACCAACGGTATACGTTGTCTTTAATGCATCCTTGCGCAGTTCAGATGGCGTCTTGACGTCGGCGATTTTCGCAATCGCCGATGCCATGGCCTCTACCGCGCTGGGCTGGCCATCACCCGCATTGGCCGGCGCCTTGAACTTCATTTCAAAACGGTAACTGCCGGTGAAGTTGATCGCACCTCCCCCCTCAGAACCGAAATTGGTCACGATGTTCAGAGGGTTCGAGCCTGTTCCCAGATCTTGGTTGAAGCCGTAGAGCTGCTTCATGCCTGCCAGGTTGCCTTTGCCTTCTTCGCCGCTGGTGCCGCAAATCCAGACGTCATAAACTGGTTTGATATTGAACTTCTTGAACATCTGTGCCAGGGTGAACAGGCTGGATGTATTGCCCATCGCATCAGTGTAGCCCGGCACGTAGATTCGCACACCATCGCCCGCTTTCGCCGCATCTTCGTCCGCAAACCAGCGGCTGGCTTGGGCGTAGTTGGCATCTTCCACAATTCGCCCTGTCGAGCTGAATGCCAGCTCCGTAGAAATTGCGCTCAATTCTCCCGGCGTGGTCACCACGGGCGATTTGATGGATTGCAGTTTGATTGGCAAAAACGGATTGCTCTCGGGTGGCAGTACTTCCGGGTTCACCACGTCAATATGCGATTCGATGAGTACCTTGGGGTACTGTCCCTTGTACGATTTCGCATCGGCTGAACTGGAGTAGGTCCCCTTGATTTCAACGCATGCGTTGTAAACCGGCAGTCCGTCAACCAATTGAACATCCGTTCCTGCCAGGTTTCCGCTGGCCGTCGTCTTGACCTCGGTGGGCGAAAAGCCCCATTCACTGACCATACGCCGATGCACTTCTGCGGCCATGCGCTGTTCATAGCGCGAAGGCGATGCGATGCGCACCAGCTCCATGTGTTGGTTAAAGCGCGACTTCTCGCTCGCCGGCGTATTCAGCTCGGCAACCATGTCCTTGATCTTTTTATCCTCGACCAGCTTCTGGGATGCTGCAACGATGGATGCATTGATCACTGGAACCCCATCAACAATGGGCGTGGGGCTTGGCTTTTGCGCCGCAGGCATTTCGCCCGAATTGCTGCCGGAGTCATCGCTACCCCCGCATGCCGCCAAAAGCAGTGCAGCTGACATCGAAAAAATTAGCGGTGATCTGCTGAGAAATTTTTTGCGTTTCATATTGAACATGCCCCTTGCAAGCGATACCACAAATAGTCTGATTCCACCATCAATAAAATTGACTATAAAAAATTTTATTCAGTTGATACTAAATCAATTTGAATAATTTGTTTAGAGATCTAATGATTATTATCAATTCTGATATCAAAAAGTGATGCATAGGGTTCGCCCGCGCATTGGAGGCCGATTCCGGCTCTGACATCCAATTTTTTATAACCTGAACTCTGGATAAGGATGGGAACGAGGTCGCGGCCAAGGGGTCACGAGAGTTCCGCACTGCAATGCGGGGCTTGGCCAGGCAAAGGCAGTGCGCCACGATGCCCGCCATGAGGATGGCAGGGAAGTTCGACAGTTCAAGCTAAAAAAACACCAAGCCTTTGATGTGTCTGGGGAATTTACGGAGTTTTGGGGGGCTGCATTTGCGAAAAAATCAAAATCATCGATTTATTTTCTGCAAATTTCGATGAGGTATTGATGGAACCCGGACCGCGCCCATCCTGCACGGACGGGTTGCCATGCCCACCCCTGGACGAGCAACTCAAGATGGGCGATCCGCGGGTCAGGCTTTTGAAGCGGAGGAACTGGGGCGAGATCGAACGCTGTCTGGACCCGCACTTCGCAGCAAGCTGGAGACCGCCCGCATTGCGCCCTGGCCTGCGCCGGCCGGTCAGACGCCGGCCTGTATCCATTGCGCCGCTTTCTCGGCAATCATCAAGGTGGGCGAGTTGGTGTTGCCGCTGGTGATCAAGGGCATGACGCCGGCATCGACCACGCGCAGGCCGCGAATGCCGCGCACCCGCAGGTGCGAATCGACCACCGCCATCGGGTCGTCGGCGCGGCCCATCTTGGTGGTGCCGACCGGGTGAAAAATCGTCGTGGCAATGTCGCCGGCCAGCCGCGCCAGATCCTCGTCGGTCTGGAACTGCACGCCCGGCTTGAATTCCTCGGGCTGGTACTTGGCCAGCGCGCCCTGGCTGACGATCCTGCGCGTGATGCGCAGCGAATCGGCCGCCACCTGCCGGTCCTCGGCGGTGCTCAGGTAATTGGGCGAAATGGCCGGCGCGTCGGCAAAGGCGCCGCTTTTGAGGCGCACGCTGCCCCGGCTGGTCGGGTTCAGGTTGCAGACGCTGGCGGTGAAGGCATTGAAGCTGTGCAGCGGCTCGCCAAAGGCTTCGAGCGACAGCGGCTGGACGTGGTACTGGATGTTCGGATACGGCTGGTCGGGCGAACTGCGCGTGAAGGCGCCGAGCTGCGACGGCGCCATGCTCATCGGGCCGGTGCGGCGCCAGGCGTATTCCATGCCGATGCGCGCCTTGCCCCAGAGCGAATTGGCCATGGTG
Source organism: Polaromonas sp. (assembly GCA_028292345.1). Classification (GTDB taxonomy): domain Bacteria; phylum Pseudomonadota; class Gammaproteobacteria; order Burkholderiales; family Burkholderiaceae_C; genus Polaromonas. The sequence goes on from JAQGMN010000285.1 coordinate 4,442, forward strand.
TTGAGCGACAGGCCCCAGCGCTTGCTGTCCTTGTGGCCCTGGATCTTGTACACCGAGCGGATCTGCAGGTGGTCCTGCAGGTTGGCGCCCACGCCCGGCAGGTCCTGCACCACCGGTATGCCGTGCTGCCGGAGCAGGCCGGCCGGGCCGATGCCCGAAAGCTGCAGGATGTGCGGCGAGCCGATGCTGCCGGCGCACAGCAGCACCTCGCCCATGGGGCCCGAGTCGCGCGTCGCCAGCGCCGTGACCCGCTCCTGGCCGGTCCACACCTCGACGCCGGTGCAGCGCTGGCTGCCGTCGGGCTGCGGCTCGATCACCAGCCGGCTGACCTGCGCGTTGGTCCACAACTCGAAGTTCGGCCGGCCCAGGCAGGTCGGCCGCAAGAAAGCCTTGGCGGTGCTCCAGCGCCAGCCGCTTTTCTGGTTGACCTCGAAATAGCCCACGCCTTCGTTGCTGCCCCGGTTGAAGTCCGGCGTCTGGGGAATGCCGGCCTGGGTCGCCGCTTCGGCGAACGCATCCAGCACGTCCCAGCGCAGGCGCTGCTTTTCCACGCGCCATTCGCCGCCGGCGTTGCGGTGGCGCAGGATTTTGGGGTAGGGCTGGGTCTTGTCTTCCATCAGGGCCGGGGCCGTGCCGCGCGCGCCGTGCAGCGCGTCGGCGCCCTTGTAGTGGTCTTCATGCAGCTTGAAGTGGGGCAGGGCGTTGTCCCAGGTCCAGTCGCTGTCGCCCAGCAGCTCGGCCCAGCGGTCGTAGTCGCGCGCCTGGCCGCGCATGTAGATCATGCCGTTGATGCTGGACGAGCCCCCCAGCGTCTTGCCGCGCGGATAGCGCAGCGAGCGTCCGTTCAGGCCCGCGTCGGCCTCGGTGTTGAACAGCCAGTCGGTGCGCGGGTTGCCGATGCAGTACAGGTAGCCGACCGGAATGTGCACCCAGTGGTAGTCGTCCTTGCGGCCGGCCTCGATCAGCAGCACCCGCTTGGACGCATCGGCGCTCAGCCGGTTGGCCAGCAGGCAGCCGGCCGTGCCCGCGCCGATGATGATGGTGTCGAAAACAGGCTCTGCCATGGTCATGTGTCTCGGTGTTGTGCGCGGGCGCCGCCTGGTTTGCGTGCACTGGCCTTGCCGCCATCGTGGCGGCTGCCTCTTGCGCGCTGCACCCACGGCTTTTCCAGCAGGTGCCACGAGAGTATCGCCATCGCAGCCGTTGCCCCGGCGACGCAGGCCAGCAATACCGGCCCGCTCGCAACCTGCCTCGAATCGACCAGCGCCACCAGGACCGGGAAGTGCCACAGGTACAGGCCGTAGCTGATGGTGCCGGCATAGCGCAGCGGTGCCAGCCACCGCGCGCCGGCCGCGGGAAAGGTGATGCTGCAGGCCACCAGCGCGCACAGCCCCGAGCCGAGCAAGGGGCGCCAGGCCACCAGCATGGCCGGCTGCTCCCAGTAGCCATATCGGATGAAGCAGCGGTCGGCCAACCACAGCAGCACGGCCGCCAGCACGGCCCAGCCGAGGCAGCGCGACCAGCCCGGCTGCAGCAGCCGCGCCAGGGTTC
>JAQGMN010000289.1 GCA_028292345.1 Polaromonas sp.
GACTGTCATGAAACCAGACAACACTAGGGGCTATTTTTTGACCATAAAGAACAGTCTTGCTACTTCCCGTCTCGCTCCCCGCACCGGTCCCCGTCGCCGTGCCCATCAAGTTCCTTGACCGCGACCACAGCATCCTCGCCTTCAATGAGCGGGTGCTCGACTGGGCGCGCCGCGCCGATGTGCCGCTGCTGGAGCGGCTGCGTTTTCTGTGCATCGTGTCGTCCAACCTGGACGAGTTCTTTGAAGTGCGGGCGGTGTCGCACCTGACGGCCGCGCTGAACAACGACCTGAAAGGCGTTTATTCGGTCGCGTCGTTCAAGACGCTCTCGGGCATGGCGCACGACATGGTGGCGCGCCAGTACGCGCTCTACAACGACGAGCTGCTGCCGGCGTTTGCCAGGCACGGCATCCGCATCGTCTCGCACGGCGAGCGCAATGCGGTGCAGCGGCGCTGGGTCAAGGCCTACTTCGAACGGGCGGTGCGGCCGCTGCTGGTGCCGGTGGGGCTCGACCCGTCGCACCCGTTTCCGCAGGTGGCCAACAAGTCGCTGAACTTCATCGTCCGGCTCGGCGGGCGCGACGCCTTCGGCCGGGAGAACGAGATCGCCATCGTCAAGGTGCCGCGCGTGCTGCCGCGCCTGATCCACATGCCCAGCCGGGGGGCGGAAAAAGGCAACAAGCTGTTCTTGGCGCTGTCCAGCGTGATCCGCGCGCATCTGGCCGACCTGTTTCCCGGTCGCAAGGTCGGCGAGTTCTCGCAGTTCCGCGTGACCCGGCATTCCGACCTGGAAGTCGATGAGGACGATGTCAAGAACCTGCGCACCGCGCTGCGCCTGGGGCTGGAGCAGCGCCACTATGGCCAGGCGGTCCGGCTCGAAGTGTCGGCCGGCTGCTCGGAGTACCTGTCCGGCTTTCTGCTCAAGCAGTTCAACCTGCCGGCGCAGGCGCTGTACCGGGTGCACGGCCCGGTCAACCTGGTGCGGCTGACGCAGCTGGTCGACCTGGTGAACGACCCCAAGCTGCTGTTTGCGCGCTACAAGGCGTCCTATCCGAAGCAGCTGGTGCCGGGGCAGTCGTTTTTCGAGCGGCTCCAGCAGGGCGACGTGTCGATCCACCAGCCGTTCGAAAGCTTCGACGGCGTGCTGGCTTTCTTGCGCGAGGCGGTCAACGACCCGAACGTGCTGGCGATCCGGCAGACGATCTACCGCACCGGCCCCGATTCCGAGCTGATGCTGCTGCTGCGCGAGGCGGTGCGGCGCGGCAAGGAAGTCATGGTGGTGGTCGAGCTGAAGGCGCGCTTCGACGAGGAAGCCAACATCAACTGGGCCGAGATGCTCGAATCCATCGGCGCGCAGGTGGTCTATGGCGTGATGGGCCTGAAGACCCATGCCAAGATGCTGCTCGTCACCCGCCGAGAAGGCCGGCGCCTGGTGCGCTATGCCCACCTGTCCACCGGCAACTACAACCCGGGCACGGCGCGGCTGTACACCGACGTCAGCTACCTCACGGCCGACCCGCTGCTGACCGCTGACATCGACCATGTGTTCGTCCACCTGGCCAGCCACAGCCGCCTGCCCAGGCTGCACCACCTGCTGCTCGCGCCGTTCCAGCTGCAGCGCAGGCTGCTGGAAAAAATCGATGCGCTGGCCCAGGCCGCGCTGGCCGGCAAGGACACGCGCATCGTCATCAAGACCAATGCGCTGACCGACGAGGACCTGATGCGCGCGCTCATCAAGGCCGGCCAGTGCGGCGTGAAGATCGACCTGATCGTTCGCGGCGCCTGCATGCTGCCCGCGCAGGTCAAGGGCGTGACCGACAACATCCGGGTGCGCTCGGTGATCGGCCGCTTCCTGGAGCATTCGCGGGTGTTTTACTTTCGCTGCGGCGACGACGAAACGCTGCTGCTGTCGAGCGCCGACTGGATGAACCGCAACATGCTGCGCCGGGTCGAGCTGGCCTGGCCGGTGAACGACCCGGTGATCCGCCAGCGCCTCATCGACGAATGCCTGGTGGCCTACCTGCACGACGGCCGCGATGCCTGGGATTTGCAGCCCGACGGCACCTATGCGCTGGTGAATCCGGCAGACCCTGACAAGCGCCACGGCGCGCAGGCCGCGCTGATGGCGCGCTACTCGGCCCTGAAACCCCGCGAAAGGTAGTCAACCATGGACCTGATCCTGTGGCGTCATGCCGAAGCAGAAGAGTTGCCCGACGGCGTGGCCGATGCGCGCAGCGACCTGGAGCGCAAGCTGACCTCGCGCGGCGACAAGCAGGCGGCCCGCATGGCCGACTGGCTGGACCGGCAACTGCCCGGCAGCGCGCGCATCCTGGCGAGTCCGGCGCGGCGCTGCGAGCAGACCGCGCTGGCGCTGGGCCGCAAGTTCAAGACCCGCGACGAACTGGCGCCGGGCGCCACGCCCGAGTCCCTGCTGGAAGCGGTGCAGTGGCCGCTGGCCCGGGTGCCGGTGCTGGTGATTGGCCACCAGCCGACGCTGGGGCAGACCGTGGCCCGGCTGCTGGGGCTGGTGGAGGCCGACTGCGCCTTCAAGAAAGGCGCGGTGTGGTGGCTGCGCACCCGGGAGCGCGACGGCCAGATGCAGGCGGTCGTGGTGACGGTCCAGTCGCCCGACTTTCTTTGATGACGTCCTGCCGTGCGGTGAACCACCGGAACGGCTTTGCGGCGGTGGTGTTCAGGAAGTTGAAACGGCCAGCGTCCACGGCGTTTTTTGCCAGGCCAGCACCTCTTCCTGCAGCAGCCAGGCGGACTGCGGAAAGGCGTCGGCCCAGCCGGGCCGGCAGCTCAGCCAGAAACGCCGGCCGGGCTCGGCTTCCCATTTGAGCTGCATGCCCTTGAGGTCCGGGTCGCGCCGCGCATGGCACAGGATCACGGCCAGGCGCAGGCAGAGCAGTTGCTGGACGAAGCCCCGGTCGTCGAAATCAGCCTCCAGCTTGCGTAGCTTGCCCCGGTGGCCGAGCACCAGCAGGCTCAGGTGGCGCATTTCATGCACCGCGAAGCCCGGGGCGTCGGCATTTTCCAGGATGTAGGCGCCGTGCTTGTGGTAGTAGTTGTGCGACACCTGGCAGCCGACTTCATGCAGCTGCGCCGCCCAGGCCAGTTCGCGCTGGGCGCGCTGCACCTGGGCGCCGGGCATGCCGGCGCTGGCCAGCTTGAACAGGTGCTGCGCGACCTTGCTCAGCCGCTCGGCCTGCACCGTGTCGGTGCTGAAGTTGTGCGCCAGCCGCTGCACGCTGGTGGCGCGCACATCTTTCAGGTCTTCGTCCCGGTCGACCAGGTCGTACAGAACGCCATGGCGCAAGGCGCCTTGCGCCGCATGCATCTCTTCGATGTCGAGCAGGCTGAAGACCGCCCGCAGCACGCTGACGCCGCCGCCAATCACCGCCCGGCGGTCTTCCTTGATGCCATCGAGCTTGAGCCGGTCGGCGCTTTGCGCCTTGACCAGCCGGTCCAGCAGCCAGTCCAGCCCTTCGCGCGTGACCACGTCGGCCGGCCAGCCGGCCACCGCCAGTATCTCGCTGACCGCGCCGATGGTTCCCGACGCGCCGTAGGCCGTGTCCCAGGCGTCCGGGCGGTAGGTGCCCAGGGCTTCGTCCAGCACCGCCTTGGCGGCGATTTCAGCCACTTCGAAGGCGCGCGCGCTGAACTGCCCTTCGGGGAAATAGCGCATCGACCAGGCGACGCTGCCGACGCGGTAGGACTCCAGCGTGCGCGCCTCCAGGCCCTGCCCGAGGACCATTTCGGTCGAGCGCCCGCCGATGTCGACCACCAGGCGCCGTTCGCCCGACTGCGGCAGCAGATGGGCCACGCCCTGGTAGATCAGCCGGGCTTCCTCGCGCCCGGCAATCACGTCGATCGGGAAGCCGAGCAGTTTCTGGCCGCGATTGATGAAGTCCTCGCGGTTGACGGCCTCGCGCAGGGTCTGGGTCGCCACGGCGCGCACCTGGTCCTTGCCGAAGCCGGCCAGGCGCTCGCCAAACCGCGCCAGGCAGTCCCAGCCGCGCTGCATCGCCTCCTGGGTCAGCCTGCGGTCGGCGTCCAGGCCGTTGCCCTGGCGCACGGTTTCCTTGAGGTATTCGATGCGGTGGATGCGGCCATGGTCGAGCCGGCCGATTTCAAGGCGAAAGCTGTTGGACCCCAAGTCCACAGCGGCAAGCAGTGTTCCGTTTTGCATATTCAGGCTTTTTGTTCGGCAGCCAGCATAGCATTCGGGCGGCGTTCCCTTCAGCCGGGCCACGCCTGCGTGGACCAGCGCGTCAGCCAATCAGGCGGCCGTCCGGCGCCAGCATGCTTTGCGTCACATAGCCACCGCTTCGGCGCTGGGCATTGAAGGCGACGCGAAAGCCTCCGATGTTCAGGCTGGCGCGCTGCTGAAAGCCGGCCAGCACGCTCTGGCGCGTCAGCGCGCCGTCCACCGCATGGAGCACCTCGAACGTGTAGCGCGCGGCAATGAAGCCGGCCAGGCTCAGCGGCGTGGGCGCCTCGTCGAACAGCCGGGCCAGCGTGTCGCGGTACTGCCGCACCACCGGCAAGGACGAATTGACCATCGGCACCGGCTGGGTGGCGATCACCGGCGTGCTGCGCGCCGCGCCCATCTGCACCAGGGTTTGCAAATTCACATCCGCCAGCGCGACGATGTAGCGCTGGCGCGCCTGCTTTTCCAGCCCCTGGGTGAACTGCGCCAGTTCCGGCGTGCCGCCCACGAACAGCAGCACGGCCGGCGTGCCCGGCGTCAGTTTCTGGCCGAGCAGGCGCGCGTCGCCGCTGCCCTGGAAAGACAGCAGCCCCAGCTGCATGCCGGCGGCGATGCGTTCGACTTCGAGGTGGTAGGCGGCATGCTCGCGGGCGCTGGCATACACGGCGCCCAGCACTTTCACGCCCATCACTGTCAGGGTGTTGAGCGCATGGGCAATCTGTTCCTGGCGGGCGGCGAAAATCGGGAAGGTCTTGTCGTCCAGGTCCAGGCTGGCGTTTTGCAGCCACGGCGCGGCATGGGCGATGTTCTGGCCGCCCTGTCGCGACAGCGTGGCGACCTGGCTGGCCAGCGCATCGCCGACACTGCCCGACAGCACCAGGCAGGCCGGGTTGGCCAGGGCTTCGCCGAGGGCCGTTCGCACGCTGGCGGCCGTGCCGTCGGTCTCCAGCGCCAGGTGCATGACCTGCCGGCCGCGAATGCCGCCGCGCGCATTGATGTCCTGCCAGGCCGCGCGCGAGCCGATCAAAAAGTCCTTGGACACATCCTGCTGGCCGCCGGAAAAGTCCACCAGCTGGGCAACGACCAGGCTGTTCGCCGAAGACGCGGCCTTGCCGGGCTGCGCCCAGCCGGGCGCGGCGGCGCCCGCCGTCAGCCAGCCGGCGCGCTGCAGCCAGTGGCGGCGCTTGATGAGGGAAGCGGGCAGTTGCATGGTGGTTTTTCAGTGGAACGGAGCAGGAAGCAGGTTGCTATTGATTAAATAGCCAGAGGCGCGCGCCCATCATGCGAAACAGCCATAAATGACCATTGATTGCATGATGGAAGCCGCGCCTGCGTTCAGCGGCTGGCCGGAGGCAGCAGGACGCTGTCCACGACATGCACGACGCCATTGGTCGCCAGAATGTCGGGGGTCACCACCAGCGCCTCCTCCACCGTCACGAAGTCGCCGGCCCGGGACAGCGCCACGTTGGCGCCATTGAGCGTTTTGCTGTTGCCGTTTTTCACGTCGGCCGCCAGAACCTTCGCGGGAAGGACGTGGTAGCCCAGCACCGCCTTGAGCTGGGCCGGGTCGCTGGCCAGCGTTTCCAGGGTTTTGGCCGGCACCTTGGCAAAGGCTTCGTTGGTGGGCGCAAATACGGTGAACGGGCCGCCCGCCTTGAGCGTGTCGGTCAGCCCGGCCTTGGCCACCAGGCTGCTGAGCGTGGACAGCCGGGCCTGCGCCGCCAGGGTGTCGGCGACAGAAACCGGATGCGGGCCGGTGGCGCAGCCGGAAATGACTGCAGCAGTGGCAGCGGTGGCAAGGGCAATGACGAAATGACGCTTGAGCATGGGAATTCTCCGGGGTGGCTGGGCAGGGCGGTTGAATAAGACAGCCGCAAGCGTAGGCGTGCTGCATGACCGCTTGGTGACGGAAATTTGACAGTTTCGTGACACCGGGCGGCGCTTCGAACGGGCCTGGCGGGTATGCCCGGGCTGTCACAGCTTTGTCACACAAGGCTTCTACAGTGGCGGCATCTTTCTTACCAACTGCAAAGGTGTTCTGATGAAATCGACTCTCAAAGCTTCCGTGACCCTGACGATGGGCGCCGCCCTGATGTCGTTTGCCGCAATCTCGGCCGCACAGAATGTGACCGGCGCAGGCGCCACCTTTCCCGCGCCCCTGTATTCCAAGTGGGCTGCCGACTACAACAAGGCCACCAATATCAAGATCAACTACCAGTCGGTCGGCTCGGGCGCAGGCCTTCGCCAGATCGAGGCCAAGACCGTGGACTTCGGCGCGTCGGACATGCCGCTCAAGGATGACGAGCTGGCCAAGAAAGGCCTGATGCAGTTCCCCACCGTGATTGGCGGCGTGGTGCCGGTGGTCAACATCAAGGGCATTGCGCCCGGCCAGCTGAAATTGACCGGCCAGGTGCTGGGCGACATCTAC
>JAQGMN010000096.1 GCA_028292345.1 Polaromonas sp.
CTGGAAGTGATGGCGCTGGTCAATTCGCGCTTCTCCGGCCATCCCGGCACGCTGGACAGCTTTGGCTGGCCGGTGACCCGGGCGCAGGCGCTGCTGGCGCTGCAGGCTTTCATTGCCCAGCGCCTGCCGCTGTTCGGCCGGTATGAAGACGCCATGTGGAACGGCGAAGCCTGGCTCTACCATTCGCATTTGTCGTCGTCGATGAACCTCAAGCTGCTCGGCGCGCGCGAAGTCGTCGAGGCGGCAGAGGCGGCTTACCGGGACGGGCATGCGCCGCTGGCGGCGGTGGAAGGCTTTGTGCGGCAGGTCCTTGGCTGGCGCGAATTCGTGCGCGGCATCTACTGGACGCAGATGCCCGATTACGCCGGGTGCAACGAACTGGACGCGCAGCAGGCGCTGCCGGCCTTTTACTGGACCGGCCAGACCGACATGGCCTGCCTGCGCGACGCCCTCCGCCAGACCCTGGACCACGGCTATGCGCACCACATCCAGCGGCTGATGGTCACCGGCCTGTATGCGCTGCTGCTCGGCGTCAGGCCGCAGGACGTGCATGCCTGGTACCTGGCCGTGTATGTCGATGCGGTCGAATGGGTTGAGCTGCCCAACGTGCTGGGCATGAGCCAGTTTGCCGATGGCGGGCTGATGGCCAGCAAGCCCTATGCGGCCACCGGCAAGTACATCCAGCGCATGAGCAACCACTGCAAGGGCTGCCGGTTCGATCCGGCCGAATCGGTGGGCGACAAAGCGTGTCCCTTCACCACGCTGTACTGGGATTTCCTGATTCGCCATGAGGCGCGGCTGGCCAGCAACCCGCGCATGGCCCTGCAGATCAAGAATGTCGCCCGCCTGAGCCCGGAGAAGCGCGCCCTCGTCATTGAACGGGCGCAGTCCCACCAGTTGTCAGTTGCCAGCCACCCGGTTTCGCCATGACCTTCTTGGCCTTTGAACCCTCCCTGCAGGCCGCCGACGAACGCATCCGGGCGGTGCGCCCGCAGGAATACGCCCGCACGCGCAACGCACTGGACGGGGACCGGGCCAGGGCCGCTGCTGTGGACGGGGCAGTTGCCATCGCGGGATGGCAAATCCGGGCTTTTTCAGCCGAGGTTTCGAAAGCCGCTTTTATCCTACGTGGTGAGGCGAAAATAAGCGGATTTTCAGGCAAGCTCGGCCAGTAGCATCGGTCCAGCATTTAAAAATCAGAGGCAGGCGATGTTTTCAGAACCCATGACAAAAGTTGACAACAAGCCGCCTTACCGGTCAGGGCTGGCGTTGGCTGCCGGGCTGGCCTTCATGGCACTGCTGGCGGCCCTGTACCAGGTCGTGAACGGGCAGGTCGAGCAGGCCGGCCTTCGCCAGGCGCAGCACGACGCGGCGCAAGCAGCCATTTCAGGCTGCGCGGCCAACTACTCGGGGGCGGTGCGCAGGTTGTGCATCGATCAGGTCAATGCCCGCCTTGCGCCTTATTCGACCTACACCCCCACGACCGAAGTGCAGGCCAGTGCCGAGCCCGTGCTGCCTGTCCAGCTTGCAGGGCAGGGCCGGGCGCTTGCGCCAAGCCAGGGCCAGGCGCCAGGCATGGTGCAGGCCGCGTTTGCCAGCCACTGACGCACGATGCCTCCCCGCGTTCAGCCCGCCATGCAACAACGCATCAACACCCCCGGACATGACAGGCATTGCGCATGACTGATTCCAAAGCCCCGCCCGCCCTGATTGCCGACGTCGAGCATGCCCGGCTGAATGCCTTGCCGCTCGACTGGCCGGCGGACGTGCCTGCGAACCTGGAGCAGGCCTATGCCGCCGCCCTGGCCGTGCGCCAAGCGCGCATCGCGGCCGGCGAACTGGCGGTGGGCTACAAGGTCGGCTTCACCAACCGCAACATCTGGCCGCATTACGGCGTTTATGCGCCCATCTGGGGCACGGTATGGCAGGCCGGCCTGGTCCAGGCAGGCAGCGCACCGGGCGAGGTGCCGCTGTCGCTTGAGGGCCTGCGCGAGCCGCGCATCGAACCTGAAATCGTGTTTGGCCTGCGCGATGCGCCGCCGCCCGATTGCTCCGCAGACGAACTGGTGGCGTCGCTGGACTGGGTGGCGCATGGTGTTGAAATCGTGCACACGCATTTTGACCGCTGGAAGTTCACGGCCGCCCAGGCCGTGGCCGATGCCGGCCTGCATGGCCTGCTGCTGGTCGGAACGCGCATCCCGGTTCCGGCCGGCACGGTCACGGTCGATCTGGTCCAGGCGCTTGCCGGGCTGAAGGTGCGCCTGTATGAAGGCGATGCGCTGAAAGACGAGGGCAAGGGCGTCAATGTGCTGGACGGCCCGTTGCAGGCGCTGCTGCACTTCGTGCGCGAATTGCGCGCCACACCGGGCGCGCCCGACCTGAAAGCCGGCGACCTGGTGACCACCGGCACGCTGACCGATGCCCACCCGGTCCAGCCGGGGCAAACCTGGCAAACCCAGCTAGAGTCGTCGGGTCCCGTGGCCGGGGCGCTTGGCGGGCTGGCGGTTCGTTTTGAGTGACTTTCCAGGGACAGCGCCGAATACACGTTGCAACAATTGCGCCGTCCACCATGAACTTTTAACCGCAGGCCGGCGGCCGGATGCCGGCACGGGCCGGATGACCACTTTGTACACGGAGGCACCATGAAATGGGAAGGCAATCGGGAATCCGACAATGTCGAGGACCGTCGCAGTGACGGCGGCGGCGGTTTTGGCGGCGGTGGCGGCCTGCTGGGCGGACGCAGCATCGGCATCGGCACCATCGTCGTCGCATTGGTCGGCGGCTGGATCTTCGGCATCAACCCGCTGACGCTGCTGGGCATGCTCAGCGGCGGCGGCGCGCCCACCGCGCAGGTGCAGCAGCAAGCCCCGGCGCAGCGGCCGCCTGCCGACGACCGAATGGCCGCCTTCGTGTCCACCGTGCTGGCCGACACCGAAGACGTCTGGAAGGACGTGTTCGCCAAGGGCGGCGGCACCTACCGGGAGCCGCAACTGGTGCTGTTTCGCGGGGTCACGCAGACCGCCTGCGGCCAGGGACAGGCGGCCATGGGGCCTTTTTACTGCCCCGGCGACCAGAAGGTCTACATCGACCTCGGGTTTTACGAAACCCTGAAAAACAAGCTGGGCGCGCCCGGCGACTTTGCCCAGGCCTATGTAATTGCCCATGAGGTCGGCCACCATGTGCAGAGCCTGCTCGGCATCAGCGAAAAAATGGAGCAGATGCGCGGCCGCGTCAGCAAGGTCGAGTACAACGCGCTCAGCGTTCGCCTGGAACTGCAGGCCGACTGCTTTGCCGGCGTCTGGGCCAACCATGCGCAAAGCGCCCGGCAGATCCTGGAGCAGGGCGATGTCGAGGAGGCCATGAACGCAGCGGCCCAGATCGGCGACGATGCGCTGCAGCGCTCGGGCCGCGGCGCCGTGGTGCCGGAAAGCTTCACCCACGGCACCAGCGCCCAGCGCCAGCGGTGGTTCGACACCGGCCTGAAGAACGGCAGCGTCAAGGCCTGCGACACCTTCGGCGCCCGCACGCTGTAGGCCGATTTGGGCTCAAGGCCGCAGGGCGGCTTTTCGCTGGCTGGCGCACCGTTTGTAAAACTCCTGAATTCATAGCGGCTTGCCCAGATGGGTATTGCGCAAACAGGCAATTTCATCATAATCATCTGGAATTCAACCCAATGAATCAGCTTCTGGCTTGCCCGGCCCGCCGCAAGAGGCCGCGCCAGCCGGTTCAGATCTTTCCCACACCTTCCATCCAGCGAGCCCACCTTCCATGAACATTCTCCTGACCGGCGGTGCCGGCTATATCGGCAGCCATACCTGCGTCGCACTGATCGAGGCCGGCTTCACCCCGGTGATCCTGGACAACTTTTCCAACAGCCATCCGGCCGTGCTGGAGCGCCTGCAGCGGATCACCGGCCAGCAGGTGGTGTGCGAAAAAGGCGATGTGCTTGACACGCCGTGGGTCGCCGGCGTGCTGGCGCGCCACCGGATTGCCGCCGTCGTGCATTTTGCCGGCGACAAGGCGGTCGGCGAAAGCGTGGCCCAGCCGCTCAAGTACTACCGCAACAACATCGGCGGCGCGGTCAGCCTGCTGGAGGCGATGCAGTCGTCAACCTGCCGGACGCTGGTGTTTTCGAGCAGCGCCACGGTGTACGGCGACCCGGCGTCGGTGCCCATCACCGAAGATTTTCCGCGCAGCCACACCAATCCCTACGGCCACACCAAGCTGGTGATCGAGGACATCTTGTCCGCGGTCGAGGTGTCCGACCCGTCCTGGCAACTGGGCGTGCTGCGCTACTTCAACCCGGTGGGCGCGCACCCGAGCGGGCTGATCGGCGAAGACCCGAGCGGTATTCCCAACAACCTGATGCCTTTCGTGACCCAGGTGGCCATCGGCAAGCGGCCTTTCCTGAACGTGTACGGCAACGACTACCCCACGCCGGACGGCACCGGCGTGCGCGACTACATCCATGTCCAGGACCTGGCCGAAGGCCATGTGGCCGCGCTCCAGGCGCTGCTGGACAAGAACAAGAGCTTCACCGTCAACCTGGGGACGGGCCACGGCAACAGCGTGCTCGAAGTGGTCAAGGCTTTTGAAAAAGCCAGCGGCCGCCCGGTGGCCTACCGGATCGCCCCGCGCCGGCCGGGCGATGTGGCCCAGTGCTATGCCGATCCGGCGCTGGCGCATCGCCTGCTCGGCTGGACCGCCAGCCGCAGCCTGGCCGACATGTGCGCCGACGCCTGGCGCTGGCAAAGCGGCAACCCGGAAGGCTATCAATAAGGTTCAGGGTGCCGGAACTGCCTTTTGCGCATGGCTGTATTGCGTCAGCAGCTATCAAATAGAGTGCATCGAAGGGCTGGTGCCTGCCCGGCGCGGCGGCTTGCGCCGATGGGTTGCTTCAGGCCGGAAAGGCCGCGTTGCGGTTCAGCAGCACGACATCCGGACTCATCGAGGTCATGCGGGCCGGGCCAAAAATGGTGGCAAAGGCCACGTCTTTCGCGTCGCGCCCATGGGCCAGGCGCACGATCTGGTCCAGCGGCGACATCGCCGTCGGGTCGAACAGCACCCAGCGCCCGCCCAGGTAGGCCTCGAAGACGGCATGAAAGTCCGGCGGCGGCTCGTCAAACGTGGCATAGCCGCTGACCAGTCGGGCTGGAATGTTCAGCGCCCGGCAAAAGGTCACCGACAGGTGCGCAAAGTCCCGGCAGACCCCGGCCCGCTGCATGAAGACTTCACGCGCCGTGGTGGTGGCATTGGTCGAGCCGATGCGGTATTCGATGTTGCCGCGCACCCATTCGCAGATGGCCTGGACCCGTGAGTAGCCCTGTGGCAGCTGGCCAAACAGTTGGGCGGCATTGGGCCCCAGGTGGTCGGACTCGCAGTAGCGGGTGGGCATCAGGTAATGCAGCAGATCGTCCGGAATGTCATGCACCGGCACTTCGGGCGCATTCACATCGGCGGGCTCGATCATGCGGTCGACCACGGCCCGGTACACCAGCTTGAGGGGGCCGGGCTGGGCTTGGAACCGCAGGAAGCGGTTGCCCGACTGGCCGTCGGTATAGGTCCGGAAGGGCATGGGCGGCTCGATCTGCAGGTTTTCCTGGACCAGCGTCTGGCCCATGCCCATGGCCGCATGGATCAGGAAGACGAATTCGGCCGGCCCATCGACGGCATAGTCCAGCGTGGAATCGATCTGCATCCGGTTGGTGTTCAAGGGCTGGTCTGCCAGGGCGGCGGCGGGCGGGTTGCCCGGAGGCAACAAGGCAGCGCTGGGTTCGTTCATCAAGGTATCGTTCATCGGAAGGTTCCTGCTGGGCATGCTGGGCAATAAAACGTCTTGAGGCATGGCTCAAGCGAATTTGAAAGCTTGTAAATTAAACCAGCCCTGGCGGCGCGGGCCCATCGGCAGGCCGGAACTGGAGGTGTAGGACGAAGCCCGGCCAGGCGAGCCGGAATGCGGGAAATCAGCTTCGCTTGCGCACCTGGACGGTGACATCCATGCCGAGGAAATCGCCGGGCGAGCCGTGCCAGGACCCGCACAGCGGCTTGGCCAGGCTGGCGTGGCGGGCGACACCGACGGTGATCAGGTCGGTCCCGCCGATCAGGTTGTTGGTCGGATCGAACGGAATCCAGCCCGCGTCGGGCAGGTAGACCTGCACCCAGGCATGCGTCGAGCCGTTGCCATGGCTCTGCTGGTCTTCGGTGTCCAGCCACGGCGTGTACAGGTAGCCCGACACAAAGCGCGCCGCATAGCCGAGCCGGCGCACGGCTTCGATCATCAGGGTCGCAAAGTCCCGGCAGGCGCCGCTTTTCATCCGCAGCGTGTCATACGGCGTCTGCACCCCGGGATTGAGGCGCACATGGTAGGTCATGGTGTTGCGGATGAATTCCGTCATTTCGACCAGCAGTTCGCGGGTGCCGGTGGTTTCGTCAGCCCGGATGAACTGGTCGGCCCATTCCTGAAGAATTCCGCCCGGGTCGTCGTAGAACGGCGTGAGGTAGTGGTGCAGGACCAGGCGCTCTTCCTCCCCGTACGCCAGCGGAAACTGCTGGGCGCGCGAACTCATGGGAAAGTTGACGGCGCGGGTGCCGGTGTGCTCCACCGACGACATGCAGACCACTTCCAGCTCAACCGCCGGGCTTTGCGGCTGGATCATGGCGATGGAATTGGAATATGCATCCTGGAACATGCGGATGTCCACCGGGTCGGGCTTGACCCGCATGTCGGTGGCCAGTACCCGCAGGTCGTGGCTGTCGCGCGGGCGGAACTGCACCCAGTGCTCGCCCAGCATGACCTGCTGGGCATACCGGTAGTGGGTGGTGTGGGTGATGTCGAAGATGGCGGACACATCAAGGCTCGGATGTTAATGAGCGCTGAGGGTCCGCTTTTTGACGACATTGCGCAATCAGTGCTCTACAGGCAAGCCTGTCAGCGGCGTCCTACCCGACGGGGCGAACGGCGCCGCGCGGTGCGGCTTGCGGCAAATGGCTTACAGCCGGGCCAGCAATTCGGTTTTCTTGGTGTTGAAGTCTTCATCGCTGATGATGGCCCGGCTTCGCAGGTCGGCCAGCTTCTCGATCATCAGGAAAATGTCGGCATCGCCTGCCGCGGGGCTGCCAGCGCCAGCCTGAGGCGAAGGGGCTGCTTGCGCCGTGGGGGCGGCGGGCCAGGGGTTGGACGGGAATTCGGTGCCGCCTGGCTGCGCATTGCCGAAAGCGTTCGTATTGGCAGAAGCATCGCGGGTTGGCTGAACGCCATCGACCGACACCACCGGCAGCCGGGTCACGTCCACCAGCCCGTACTGGCTGGAAAAGCTGATGGAGCCGCCGTGGGACTGCTGCTGCGAAAAGCCGCCGAGCTGGTGGTCCTGCGTGTCATAGACGGTGACGCTGCCATTCAACTCGATGGCCAGCCGGCGCGCCTGCGCAAAGTACGCATAGCGCACGCCGTTCTGGGCGCCGGTGCTGTTGGGCCAGCGCAGGTCGGACGGCCACCAGTCGGGCGAGGTGCCGGGGGCGGGTGCGACAAACAGGCTCGCCGAAGGATTTGTGGGTGGATTGGCATCCTGGTACGGGCCGCTTGCCTGGCTGGTTTGTTCCTGGCCGCCCTGGCGCTGCGACTGGAAACTGCCGGTCCTGAGCAGGTCGGGCTGGCTGGACACCAGCCTGGACAGTTCGGAGCACAGCGAATCGACGCGGCCCTTGAGCTGGTTGTTGAACATGTCGGACACCATGGTCATGCCGCCGCGCATCCACTGGCCGGAGCCGCTGAATTCGGGGTGGTTGAACTGCGCCATGCTGCCGTTGCCGTGGAGGACGGATTCGAGCATGCTCGCGACCGCCTCCGGGCTGAATCCGTGGCGCCGGGCGATGTCGTTGACGGCCTGCTGGCCGCTGCTTGATAGTTGCTTCATGGGAAAAGGCTCGGTGGGTGGAATGAAAAAAAGAGGCAGCAGCTAATATTTTCCGTTCGGGCAGCCGCCGGCGGGGTTTCAAAGTGTTGCCACGAGCGGCCCGGGGGCCGAAGCGTCGTGCTTCAACCCTGGCAATCCATCGGCGCCTTGCGGGTTGCCGGGACGGCGCCATGCAGCGGCAGCGGCGTGACGGTCACCCGCACCTCCAGATCCTGCTCGCCGCCGCCCAGCACCACGCCGCGCATGGGCGTGACATCGCTGAAGTCGCGGCCCCAGCCCAGGGTGATGTGGTCGTGCTGGACCAGGCAGTGGTTGGTCGGGTCGAAATCGACCCAGCCCAGGCCGGGGCAAAACACCGACACCCAGGCATGGGACGCATCGGCGCCGATCAGGCGCGGCTGGCCGGCAGGCGGGTGCGTCAGGATGTAGCCGCTCATGTAGCGCGCAGGCAGGCCCAGGCTGCGCAGGCAGCCGATCATCAGCTGGGCGAAATCCTGGCACACGCCCCGGCGGCCTTTCAGCACTTCTTCCAGCGGCGTGGAAATGTCGGTCGCGGTATCGTCGAATTCGAATTCGTCAAAAATGCGCTGTGTCAGGTCGAGCGCGGCATCCATCTGCGGCCGGCCCGGCGTGTAGCTGGCGCGCGCAAACGCTTCGAGTTCAAGGCTGCCGATCACATGCGGCGACGCATACAGGTAGCGGTAGGCGTCAAACATGGCGGGGTCCATTCCCTGCTGCAGCCGGTCGCGCAGGCTTTCCCAGGAAGCGGTTCCCTTGAGGCGGTCCGCATCGGGCCGCTGCATCAGCGCGACCGTCGATTCGGCATGCACCAGCAGGCTCCGGTGCGGTGCGGTGACCGTGATCTGGCGGGTCTTGTTGCCAAAATAATCCACCCCGTCAACGCCATCGTTTTCAGTCGGGTTCAGCCATATCTCCTGCGACTCGACATGCTGGCACGCAAAGGACCGGGGCGTCAGGTGCAGGTATTGCTGCGACAGCGTGACCGGGCTCTGGTAGCGCACCCGGGTTTCGTGGACGACATGGTAACGGGCGCGCACGGGCAGGGAAGTCATGCGGTCTGCGTCTTCGTTGGGTGGCTGCCGGTGTAGCTGAAGAATTGGACGCTGACCCGTTCCGACATCTGCGCACTGGCGACCTGCAGGCGGTAGAGCATGTCGATCAGGTGCGCATTGCCGCAATACAGGTCCGTGTCGGGCTTGAGCAACACCAGTTCCTGCTTCAGCCGTTCGAGTTCCTCTTCGCCGCACGGGCCGTAGGTCAGGGATATCTTGGCCAGGCTTTTCAACACCCCTTCGAGCTGGAACAGGATCGAGCGCGTGTTGCTGTCGTCCAGCAGCAGCAGGTCCAGCACCGGAAGCCATTCGGGTTGTGCCCGATAGCGGGCGCGGTAGGTGATGATGCAGTCGGACAGTTCGAGCAACCAGTCCAGGCCGCCGCTGGCCTGCATGCCCAGCGCATGCTGCAGGGTCACCGCCTGGAACTGCAGGCGTTCCAGGCGGCGGCCCAGGGACAGAAAGCGCCAGCCCAGGTCGCGGGTCATGCCGTCCAGGGCAAAGCCGGACATCGTCATCAGGGCGGTGGTCGCGTCGTCAAGAAGGGCCATCGCTTCCGACTGGGTCAGCCGGGCGTCGGCGCCCGACGCGCTTTGCACCATCTGGTTGAGGGCGCGCCAGTTGTCAACCGAAAAGCGTTCGCGCAACTGGCTGGCGCTCTGGTAGAGCTGCTGCTGCTGTCGGGCCAGCCCCGGAACGTCGGGCGAAGCCACTGCCCCCAGCAGTTCTGCCTCGATCTTCGTGTCGCTCAGGAGAGCCGCGGCCTTGCCGGCCTGCGCCTGGCGCTGGTTTTGCGTGCTATTCCTGGATTCGATCAGACCGAACCAGATGCACAGCGCCACCACCGTCGGCCATTCGTCGCCGCGATGGGCGGGACCGACATTGAACAGGAAATTGAGCGTCACCCGGAGCAGGCGCGCGGTGTTGTCGCAACGCTCGGCATTGCGGCCGAACCAGAACAGGTTCTCCGCCACGCGGCTGGAGAGATGGGTGTCGTCTCGGATCAGGTCCCGGCTGGTGATGGTGCGCTTCAGGAGGCTGTGCACCTCGACCTGGTTGCTGGCCTGCACCCAGGTGTCCTTGCTGCCGCCGCCGCGCTGCATGGTGATGATGCGCGAATCCACGCCGGTTGCCACGCGCGTCAGCCCCCCCGGCATCACGACATAGCCTTTGGGCGTGGCGCAGGCATACACCCGAAGGCCGATGGCGCGGGCGCTCAGCCCACTGCCCGCATCGGGCTTCCATACCGGCGCCTGGGACAGCCGGACCAGTTCCTGGGCCACGTAGTTCTTCGGGTTGGCGCGCATCTTGTTGATGAAGGCCGTGCGTGCCTCGCCGGCCAGGTCCTTGCCAAAGACCGGAAATTCCCGGAGCTGGGGAAAGCTCGGCTTGATGATGAGCTGGTCGAGCCGGTTGATCACCACTTCCAGCGCAGCCGGTTCGCCGCACCACCAGGTGGCCACGGACGGCATCTTGAGCGGCTCGCCCAGCAGGCGCTTGCACAGCGACGGCAGGAAGCCCAGCAGCGCGCCCGACTCCAGCAGGCTGGACCCCAGGCTGTTGGCGATGAGCACATTGCCGCGCCGGGCGGCTTCGGTGAGGCCGGCCACGCCCAGCGCCGAGTCGGTGCGCAGTTCCAGCGGGTCGCAGTAGTCATCGTCGACCCGCCGCATGATCACATGCACCCGCTGCATGCCCGACAGTGTCTTGTGCCAGACCATGCCATTGCGCACCGTCAGGTCGCTGCCTTCGACCAGCGGCAAGCCCAGGTAGCGCGCCAGGTAGGCCTGCTCGTAATAGGTTTCGTTGTACGGCCCGGGCGTCAGCAGAACAATCAGCGGTGCTTCGCTGTCGCGCAGCGGCGCTTCACCGTGGCCGCTGGCCGCGCATTGGCGCCCCCAGCCCGCCAGGCTGTCGCGCAGGGTGTCGAAGAAGCCCGCCAGGTGCTGGACGTTCAGGTCGCGCAGCAGTTCGGGAAAGGTGCGCGAAATGACCGACCGGTTTTCCAGCGCATACCCGGCGCCCGACGGCGCTTGCGTGCGGTCGGCCACGGCCCACCAGCGTCCGTTGGGTGCGCGGGCCAGGTCGATCGCATAGAAATGCAGGGCAATGCCGTCGGGGTGCCGCATGCCATGGGAGGGACGCAGGAAGCCGGCGTGCCCATGGATCAGCGCCGGCGGCAACAGCCTTTCCGCCAGCATTTTTTGCTCGCCGTACACATCGATCAGGATCCGGTTCATCAGCGTGGCGCGCTGGATGACCGCGGCCTCGATACCGGCCCACTCGTCATGCGGCAGGATCATCGGCAGGACGTTCAGGTCCCAGGGACGCTGCATGCCTTTGTCGTCGGTGTAGACGTTGTAGGTCACGCCGTTTTCGCGCACCTGGCGTTGCACCGATTCGGTGCGTTTGTGCATCACGTCAGGCGTCTCGTGCGCCAGGCTGTCCAGGAAGGTGCGCCAGTGCGCACGCGGCTGGTTCGAGGCGTCCAGCATTTCATCAAAACTATCGGGTGAAGCCGGGTAACCGGCAAGCAGTTGATTCAGCATCGGATCGGGTATTTCTCTAGAGCGCATTCGATTTCACCAACCAACACCTTTTTAGCATCAAATAAGCCTTTTGCGCACGCTCGGTATGCGCAATAAGCTATGAATTCAGTAGCAAAAGCGATCTGGCGCCTACCACCCCTGTGAGGCAAGGCCAGGGTGGTTTCGCTCCAGCAAAAACGCGGATGACTCAGAACGAGGCATCCGCGTCGGGGGACCGTGCAAGGATACCGTCAATACGGCTGCCAGCGCAAATCAAGCGTCATGGGAAACCCGGGATTCAATTCTTCCTTGTACACGTTCATCGGTCCCGGGCTATGCCCGTGCGACCAGAAGCGGGCGAAGCGGCGCGCCTCGGCCGCGTTGGCGTTGATCGGCGAATGCTCTTCGCTGCGCCCGCCCGGATGCACCACATGGTAGGTGCAGCCGCCGATGGCGCGGCCGCTCCAGGTGTCCACCAGGTCGAAAGTCAGCGGCGCCTGCACCCCGATGGTCGGGTGCAGCGCGGACCACGGGCTCCAGGCGCGAAAGCGCACGCCGGCCACATACTCGCCGGGAACGCCGGTCGGGTGCAGCGGCAGCATGCGTCCGTTGCAGGCGATCACATGGCGCCCGTCGGTCAGGCCGCGCACCCGCAGCTGCATGCGCTCGACCGACGAATCGACATAGCGCGCCGTGCCGCCGCCGGTCATTTCCTCGCCCAGCACATTCCACGGCTCGATGGCCTGGCGCAGTTCCATCTCCACGCCTTCATAGACGACGGTGCCGAAACGCGGAAACCGGAACTCGATGAACGGGTCGAACCAGTGTTCCTCGAAGGCATAGCCCGCCGCGCGCAAATCCTTGACCACGTCGCGGATGTCCTGCGCGACGAAATGCGGCAGCATCCAGCGGTCATGCAGGGCGGTGCCCCAGTGCACCAATTTGGCCTGGTAGGGCTGGCGCCAGAAGCGCGCCACCAGCGCGCGCAGCAGCAGCATCTGCAGCAGGCTCATGCGCTCGTGCGGCGGCATCTCGAAAGCGCGGAATTCGACCAGTCCCAGCCGGCCGGTCGGCCCGTCGGGGGAATACAGCTTGTCGATGGAAAATTCCGAGCGGTGCGTGTTGCCGGTCAGGTCGACCAGCAGGTTGCGCAGCAGGCGGTCCACCATCCAGGGCTTGTCGCCCGGCTGCATCGTGGGCAGCACCTTGTCCATCTGCTGGAAGGCAATGGCGAGCTCGTACAGGTTGTCGTCCCGCGCCTCATCGACGCGCGGCGCCTGACTGGTCGGGCCAATGAAGGTGCCCGAAAACAGGTACGACAGCGCCGGATGGTTCTGCCAGTAGGTGATCAGGCTTTTTAGCAAATCGGGCCGGCGCAGCATCGGGCTGTCTTCGGCGGTCGCGCCGCCCAGCGTGGCATGGTTGCCGCCGCCGGTGCCGGTATGCCGGCCGTCGACCATGAACTTCTCGGTGCCCAGGCGCGTCAGCCGGGCCTCTTCATAGAGGGTGGTCATGTTGTAGACCAGCTCGTTCCAGCTGGCCGCCGGGTGGATGTTCACCTCGATGACGCCCGGATCGGGCGTGACGCTGAGCAGCTTGATGCGCGGATCGCGCGGCGGCGGATAGCCTTCGATCCACAATTTGAGCTTGAGCTTGGCCGCCGTGTTCTCGACCGATGTGACCAGCGCCAGGTAGTCCTCGATGCGCTTGACCGGGGGCATGAAGACGTGCAGGCGGCCATCCCGCACCTGCACGCACAGCGCGGTGTGGATGACTTCGCGCGCTTCGGTCGGCCCTTCGACAGGCGCAGGCTTCTTCGCCTTGGCCGCGCTGCGTTTGTCCTTTCGCCCGGCGTCCAGCGGCGCCTGCGGTGCGAAGGGATCGACGTCGAATTCAGGCTCTTTTTCGTCGGGCTGCACCCAGGGCAGCGCATTGAGCGGCAGGCGCAGCCCCATCGGCGAGTCACCCTCGGTCAGGTAGAGATGCTCGCGCTTGAGCGGCCACGGGGACGTGCGCCAGGCGGTTCCCAGGGCAATGGCCGGGTCCAGCGCCCTGGGCTTGAGCGGCAGGACATAGCCGACGACCTGGCCCAGCCCGCCTTCGAGCAGCCGCGCCAGGCGCCGCCGCTGCTCCGAAGCCTTCAGGTCCACCTGCAGCGGGTCCAGGTTGACGGGCAGGCCCTGCTCCAGCCGGGCCTGCTGCAATACATCTTCATAGGCCGGAATCTGGCTGTAGGCCGGCAGGCCCAGCGCCTTGACCAGCTCGGCGCTGAAACGCTCGGCCTCTTCGCTGCCATAGCCGTCGGGCTTGGCCTCGTCCGAGAACAGGGTGGAATCGAGCCACATCGGCTGACCGTCGATGCGCCAGTAAATGTTCAGCGCCCAGCGCGGCAAGGGCTCGCCGGGATACCATTTCCCCTGGCCGTAATGCAGCATGCCGCCGGGCGCGAAGTGGTTTTTCAGCCGGTGCATGAGCTGGCCGGCCAGTTCGCGCTTCTTGTCGCCGTGCGCCAGGGTGTTCCATTCGGCGCCGTCCATGTCGTCGATGGACACGAAGGTCGGTTCGCCGCCCTGCGTCAGGCGAACATCCTGGCGCTTCAGGTCGGCATCGACCTGCTGGCCCAGCAGGTTGATTTTTTGCCAGTCCTCTTCCTTGTAGGGCTTGGTGACGCGCGGGTCTTCATGAATGCGCGTGATCGTCATTTCATGGAAGAACGTGACCTCGGCCTTGTCGGTAAAGCCGGTGACCGGCGCCGCCGACGACGGCATGGCCGTGCAGGCCAGCGGAATGTGGCCTTCGCTGGCCAGCATGCCCGAGGTCGGGTCCAGCCCGATCCAGCCGGCGCCGGGCACATACACCTCGGTCCAGGCATGCAGGTCGGTGAAGTCCACCTCGGTGCCGCTCGGGCCGTCCAATGCAGCCTGGTCGGCGCGCAACTGGATCAGGTAACCCGACACGAAGCGTGCGGCCAGGCCCATCTCGCGCATGATCTGCACCAGCAGCCAACCGCTGTCGCGGCAGGAGCCCGAGCGTTTCTGCAGCGTTTCCTCGGGTGTCTGCACGCCGGGTTCCATCCGCAGCAGGTACGCAATGTCGCCCTGCAGGCGCTGGTTGACGGCCACCAGGAAGTCGTTGGTCGCCAGGTTTTTCTTCAGCAGGTCGCGCCGCGCCGCCGCCACCCAGGCCACCAGTAATTCGCCGGGCTTGTCCGTCTTCAGGTAGGGGCTCAGTTCGGCGGCAAGCTGCACCGGGTAGCTGAACGGAAAGAATTCGGCATATTTTTCGACGAAGAAATCGAACGGATTGATGACGGTCATGTCGGCCACCAGGTCGACCGTGAATTCGAGCTTGTCCGATTTTTCAGGAAACACGTAGCGGCCGATGTAATTGCCGTACGGGTCCTGCTGCCAGTTGATGAAATGGTTTTCTGGCGCCACCGTCAGCGAATACGAAAGAATCGGTGTGCGCGCATGGGGCGCCGGTCGCAGGCGAACCTCATGCGGTGACAGAGAAACCAGGCGATCATAGTGGTAGCTGGTTTTGTGGTGCAGCGCAACACGGATGGCCATTAGAGGGTGCCTTTCGATGAATGAGAGTAAGACGCGGACTGGGCCGTATCGCGGAATGCTGGGCGGTTGTTCGGGACGCAGGATTCATGCCCAAGTTTCCCATTTATAGCAGCGATGCCCGGCGGCTTGGTACGGCCTGCAACTTTAACCAATCGAGCCAGGCATGGGTTTTGCCCTGCGGGCTGACAGTCGGGTGGATGGTGGCGTGATGCCGGCAGTCGGCTGCCTGTGACGCAGGCTGCCGAGCCGCTTGACATGCCCTGGGTGGAACTGTGCCATGTGCTCAATGGCCGGGCCGCTTTCTCTGCAGAAATGCCGCTGCGCATCGAGGTCCGGCTGTGGATGGCCGGCTGCGCATGGCGACGATGGATGGCGTTATCAAAAAATAACCTCCTGCTGTCCTTTTCCTTGCGCGCATAGAAGCCGCTCTCTGACAGGCACCGGCATAGAGGACCCGAAAAATGTTTCTTAGGCGACATGCGGTTGCCGCTTGAGCGCAACCCTTTGTTACGGAAGAGTTTATGGTCATCGTCACCGACTCCGGACGGCGAATCCTACCAAGAGTGCACCCGACTTTCCTTCGCCTTTTTAAACCTTCATTCGCATAAACCGCAACAGGAGCATCTATGAGCAGAAAGCAAAAATCCGCAGGCCATGAGGCGCACAAGCACGGCACCACGGAAGGCCATGGCGGCAAGCTTGAAAACGACACCAACAAGACGGGAGAGCAAGTGCCGACCCAGACCAATGAGGGCAAGCGCACAGCGGAAAGCCGGCATGACCGCGAGACCCAGGCTGGAACGACCAACCAGATACGTTCACGCCGGGCGATAGGCAGCGGCGGCGGAACGGGCGGCTGGCATTGAGCAGCCTGGAAAATCGTGCCTGAGACTGCATATGTTGAGCCCCTTGGTGCGCGTCCACTGACGTAAAACCAAGCAAAAAGAAGCCACGACGGTGGATCGCTGTCGGACTGGCCGGCGCTTTTACCTGGTGACAGGCTTGGCAGTCTTCATTTCTGGCATCTGTCGCGCATGTTGGCTTCAGGGCACAGAAAACGGTGATTCATGGCTACATGAGCCCCAAAGAAAAAGGGTTCATTGCTATTTTCATGGCAATGAACCCTTGTCTGTATTGGTGCCGGAGAGATGAATCGAACACCCGACCTTCTCATTACGAATGAGCTGCTCTACCGACTGAGCTACACCGGCTTAAGCCTAAGATTATAGCCCGGAGTGGTAGGCTGTGACCCGCTCGACCTCATTTTTAGAGCCCAGCACCACGCTGACACGCTCATGGAGTTTGGTGGGCTCGATGTCGAGGATGCGCTGCCTGCCGTTGGTGGCGGCGCCGCCGGCCTGCTCGATGAGCCAGCTCATCGGGTTGGCTTCGTACATCAGGCGCAGCTTGCCGGCTTTTTCCGGCTCGCGCTTGTCCCACGGGTACAGGAACACGCCGCCCCGGCACAGGATGCGGTGCACGTCGGCCACCATGGAGGCAATCCAGCGCATGTTGAAGTCCTTGCCGCGCGGGCCGTCCTTGCCCTGCAGGCATTCGTCGATGTAGCGCTTGACCGGTTCGTCCCAGTGCCGCATGTTGCTCATGTTGATGGCAAATTCCTGGGTGTTTTCCGGAATCTTCACATTTTCCTCGGTCAGCAGGAAGGAGCCCTGTTCGCGGTCGAGGGTGAACATGGCCACACCGTCGCCCACGGTCAGCACCAGGGTGGTCTGCGGGCCGTAAACGCAGTAACCGGCCGCTACCTGCTGATTTCCGGCCTGCAGGAAATCGCTTTCCTCGACGCCGTGGTTGTCTTCGGCCTTTTTCAGCACGCTGAAGATGGTACCGATGCTGACATTGACATCGATGTTGCTGGAGCCGTCGAGCGGATCGAACATCAGCAGGTATTCGCCCTGCGGGTAGCGGTTGGGCACCACGTAGATGCTGTCCATTTCTTCCGACGCCATGGCCGCGAGGTGGCCGCCCCATTCGTTCGCCTCGATCAGCACTTCATTGGCGATGATGTCGAGCTTTTTCTGGATCTCGCCCTGCACGTTTTCACTGCCGGCGGTGCCCATCACGTCGCCCAGCGCGCCTTTGTTGACGGCCTGGCTGATGCTTTTACAGGCGCGGGCGACCACTTCGATCAGCAGGCGCAGCTCGGGCGGAATGTGCCCGTCGAGGCGTTGCTGCTCGACCAGGTAGCGCGTGAGGGAAATGTTTTTCGGCATCGGGAACTCCGGTGATGGGTAGTAGGGAAGGGGGTGGATGGCGCGCCGGCTCAATGGCCCAGGGCGCGCGTGACCACTTCGTGCGTGTCTTTGCTCAGGTCGGTGCGGGCGGCGACGCGGGCAATCGCCTGGTGCGCCTGGGCGCGGTAGGGTTCGGCCAGCTTGCTCCAGCGGTCCAGCGCGCGCGCCAGCCGGGCGGCGACCTGCGGGTTGAGGGCGTCGAGTTCGACCACGCGTTCGCACCAGAACTGGTAGCCGGCGCCGTCCAGGCGGTGAAAGCCGGCCGGGTTGCCCTGGCAGAAGGTGCTGATGACGCTGCGCGCGCGGTTCGGGTTTTTCAGGCTGAAGTCGGCATGCTTCATGAGTTGCCGGACCGCCGGCAGGATGTTGCCGCCACGGTCGGGCGCGCCGGCCTGCAGGCTGAACCATTTGTCGATGACCAGGGGCTCGTCCTTGAACATCGCATGGAACATGGCCAGCGCCTGGGCGGCCAGCGCATGGCTGCTGGACACCAGCGCGGCCAGGGCATTGAATCGGTCGGTCATGTTGCCGGCGTCCTTGAAACGCTGCAGCGTCTTGCCCGGCCACACCGTGTCGCCGCTTTCCCGCGCGGCCAGGCACAGGTGCGTCAGCGCCATGCCGGCCAGCGCGCGCCGGCCGCTCGACACCGGGTCGGGCGTGTAGGCGCCGGTGTCGTGGTTCGCTTCGTACGCCGCTTCCCAGTCGCTCTTGAGGGCGGTGGCGAGCTGCTGGCGCATGGCTTCGCGGACGGCGTGGATGTGTTGCGGATCGACCACGTCGAGCTGCTCGGCCAGGTAGGTTTCGGACGGAAGCGTCAGCACCAGGTCCTTGAAGGCCGAATCCAGGGATGGATGGCGCAGCACCTCGCGCATGGCCTCCAGATACGCATCATTTAGCACTTTTGCGCAGGTGGTGTCTGCGCTGATAGCTATTGATTTAATAGCGGTGACGGCTTGATTGACCGCCAGGCGCTGGCCGGCTTCCCAGCGGTTGAAGGGGTCGCTGTCGTGCGCCAGCAGGTGCAGCAACTGGGCGTCGGTATAAGCAAATTCCAGCACGACCGGCGCGGTGAAGCCGCGCAGGATGGACGGCACCGGTTCGGCATCGAGGTTGACGAAGGTGAAGCTTTCGCTCTCTTGCGTCAGTACGACGGTGCGCGTTCCTTCGCCAGGTGCGGGTTCGCCTTGCAGTTGCAGCGGCACATCGTGGCCGTCCACGCCGAGCAGGCCCAGGCCGACCGGAATCACGAACGGCTCCTTGACCGGCTGGCCGGGCGTGGGCCAGCAGGTCTGCGACAGCGTGAGGGTGTAGCTGCGGGCGGCCGCGTCGTACTGGCCCTGCGCTTGCAGCCGCGGCGTGCCGGCCTGGCTGTACCAGCGCTTGAACTGCGGCAGCAGGCGCGCCAGGTCTGAACCCGGATTGGCATCGGCAATCGCCTGCGCAAAGTCGTCGCAGGTCACGGCGTGGCCGTCGTGGCGCTCGAAATAGAGCAGCATGCCCTTGGCGAAGCCGCTGCGGCCGACCAGCGTCTGCATCATGCGCACGACCTCGGCGCCTTTTTCGTAGATCGTGACGGTGTAGAAGTTGCTGATCTCGATGTAGCTGTCGGGACGCACCGGATGCGCCATCGGGCCGGCGTCCTCGGGGAACTGGGCGGTGCGCAGCACGCGCACGTCCTCGATGCGCTTGACGGCGCGGGCGGAAGGCTGGTCACACAAGTCCTGCGAGAACTCCTGGTCGCGGAACACCGTCAGGCCTTCCTTCAGGCTGAGCTGGAACCAGTCGCGGCAGGTGATGCGGTTGCCGGTCCAGTTGTGGAAGTACTCGTGCCCGACGACGCTTTCGATGTTGGAGAAATCGACATCGGTGGCGGTGGCCTGGTTCGCCAGCACATACTTGGTGTTGAAGATGTTCAGGCCCTTGTTTTCCATGGCGCCCATGTTGAAGTCGCTGGTGGCGACGATCATGAAGCGCTCCAGGTCCAGCGGCAGGCCGAAGCGCGCCTCGTCCCACGCGACCGAATGCATCAGCGAGACCATGGCATGCTCGGTCTTGTCCAGGTCGCCGGGGCGCACATAGACCTGCAGCAAATGCTCCTTGCCGGCGCGCGTGGTGATGCGCTGCTCCCGCGCCACCAGCTGGCCGGCCACCAGCGCGAACAGGTAGCTGGGCTTGCGGTGCGGATCGACCCATCTGGCGAAATGCCGCGCGCCGTTGGGTCCGTCTTCCAGCGGTCCGTGCGCCACCAGGTTGCCGTTGGACAGCAGCACCGGGTATTTCGCCTTGTCGGCGCGCAGGGTCACGGTGTAGCTGGCCATCACGTCCGGGCGGTCCAGGAAATAGGTGATGCGCCGGAAGCCCTCGGCTTCGCACTGGGTGAAGAACGAGTCGTTGCTGACGTACAGGCCCATCAGCTTGGTGTTCTTGGACGGGCAGGTGGTGGTGAAGATTTCCAGCTCGAAGGCGTCGGGCAGGTCGCACAGCACCAGCTGGCCGCCTTCCATCTTGAACGACGTGCCTTGGCCGTTGACCTGCACGCGCGCCAGGTTGAGTTCCTCGCCGTCCAGCCGGAGCGGCTGCGCCGGCACGTCGGGGTTGCGGCGCAGCGTCATCTTGTTGAGCACGCGCGTTTTCGCCGGGTCCAGGTCAAAGCACAGGTCGACCGTGTCGATCCAGTAGGCCGGAGCCAGGTAGTCGGCGCGGTTGATGACCACGGCAGCGCCGGGTCCAGTTCCGTCAAGCATTGGCAGCATGGCTGGTTCCTCAAAAATCCAGAAATTCAAAACGGGCGGCTAAAGCCGCCATCACACGCCCTGTTTCAGGGACGCTTCAATAAACGGATCCAGGTCGCCGTCCAGCACTTTTTGCGTCGCCGAGGTTTCGTAGTTGGTGCGCAGGTCCTTGATGCGGCTGTTGTCCAGCACATAGCTGCGGATCTGGTGGCCCCAGCCGACGTCGGTCTTGGTGTCCTCCAGCTTTTGCTGCGCTTCCTGCTGCTTGCGGAGTTCGAAGTCGTACAGGCGCGAGCGAAGGCGCTTCCAGGCGACGTCGCGGTTGCCGTGCTGCGAGCGGCCTTCCTGGCACTGCACGACGATGCCGGTGGGGATGTGCGTCAGGCGCACGGCCGAATCGGTCTTGTTGATGTGCTGTCCGCCCGCGCCGCTGGCGCGGTAGGTGTCGGTGCGCACATCCGCCGGATTGATGTCGATCTCGATCGAGTCGTCGATCTCGGGATAGACAAACACCGAGGCGAACGAGGTGTGGCGCCCGCCCGACGAGTCGAACGGCGACTTGCGCACCAGCCGGTGCACGCCGGTTTCGGTGCGCAGCAGGCCAAAGGCGTATTCGCCCTCGATCTTGATGGTCGCGCCCTTGATGCCGGCGGTGTCACCAGCGGATTCGTCCTCGATCGTGGTCTTGAAGCCCTTGCGCTCGGCGTATTTCAGGTACTGGCGCAGCAGCATGCTGGCCCAGTCGCAGGCTTCGGTGCCGCCGGCGCCGGCCTGGATGTCGAGAAAGCAATTGAGCGGATCGGCCGGGTTGTTGAACATCCGGCGAAATTCCATCTTCTCGACTTCCAGGGCCACCTTGGCGGCTTCGCCCTCGATGGCGCGCATGCCGGCTTCGTCGTCATCGTCCTTCGACATCTCGAACAGTTCGGTGTTGTCCGAGAGTTCCTGCTCCAGCCGGTCCAGGATCAGCACCACGTCCTCGAGCGATTTTTTCTCGCGGCCGAGTTCCTGCGCGCGCTTGGGGTTGTCCCAGACCTTCGGGTCTTCGAGCGCGGCGGTGACTTCGTTCAGTCGTCTAGCTTTGGCAGGATAGTCAAAGATACCCCCTGAGTTCATTCACCCGGTTGCTCAGGTCCTCGATCTGGTTGGAAATGATGTTGATGTGTTCTGCGTCCATGGGGAAAATCCTGTCGTTGTCTGCAATTCAATCGGCCATTTTCTCATGCTCTCCGACTGTGCGCCGCGTACCCGTCCGCAGCAGGCCCGTCACAGGGGCGCCGTCTCGGGCACCGCCAGCGGCAGCGTGACGCTGAACTGCGCGCCTTCGGCCTCACGGCTGCGCACACTGATCGTTCCGCCGTGCGCCTCGACCAGCTGCCGGGTGATGTACAGCCCCAGCCCCAGGCCGGTCGTGCTGTCTTCCTGGCCCACGGCCCGCTCGAAAGGATCGAAGATGCGCTGCTGGTCCCGGTCCGGTATTCCCTTTCCCTGGTCGCGGACGTGGATGGCCACGCTGTTGCCCAGCAGAACCTGGCTGACCTCCACCGGCTTGCCATTGCCGTAGCGCAGCGCATTCGTCAGCAGGTTGGTCACCACCTGCTCGATCCTGAATTCGTCCCAGCTGCCGGTCACCGGCTGGTCGGCATGCAGGGTGATGGCGCTGCCCGCGGCCTGCGCCTGATGGCTCAGGTGGCCCACCACGCGGCCCAGCAGGGCCGGCAGGTCCACCGGGCCGGGGCGGATCGAGAGCCGGTTGCTGCGGATGCGCGTGACATCGAGCATGTCGTCGATCAGCCGCACCATGCTCTGGACCTGGCGCTGGTCGCGCGCGACCATTTTTTCCAGGTAGGCGGCATCGAAAACGGCCACCTTGCCGCGCTCCAGCAGCATTTTTCGCATCTGGATGTCCATGAAAAGGGTGTTCAGCGGCGTTCGCAGCTCATGCGCCACCACCGACATGAATTCGTCGCGCAGCTTCAGGGCCTTTTGCAGTTCCATCTGGGTGGCCTGCAGGCTGGCCAGCAGGGCTTCCTGTTCCTTCCTGCTTTTTTCGAGCGCCAGCACCTGGCGCCGGGTCTCCAGGCGCTGGCGGTACAGCTCGACAAACACATTGACCTTGGACTGGACCGCCTGCACATCGAGCGGCTTGTACAGAAAGTCGACGGCGCCGCTTTCATAGCCCTTGAACGCGAAGTTGGACTCCTTGCCGGCGGCCGTCACGAAGACGATCGGGATGCGGCGGGTTTTTTCCGTGCCGCGCATCAGTTCGGCCAGCTCGAAACCGTTCATGCCCGGCATCTGCACATCCAGGATGGCCAGCGCGAATTCATGGGTCAGCAGCAGGGCCAGCGCTTCCTCGCCGCTGGACGCCTGGAAAACCGTCCGGCCTTCCAGGCGGATCACGGCTTCGAGCGCCAGCAGGTTGTCGGGAAGGTCGTCAACGATCAGGACGTTGACGTTGTCGTCGTTCAGCATGAATTCTTTCCCATTTCCAGCAGCAGGCTGTGGATGCTTTTCAAATCAAGGATCAGGTCGGGCTGGCGCAGGCGGATGGCCGCTTCCGGCATCACGGCCATGCGGGCTTCGGCCGGGTCCTGCACCACGGTCAGGCCGCCTTGCCGGCCAATTTTATCGAGCCCCTGGGCGCCGTCGGCATTGGCGCCGGTCAGCAGGATTCCGGCCAGGTGGGCGCCGTAGGCGTCGGCTGCCGACTCCATCAGCACATCGATCGACGGACGTGAAAAATGCACTTGGGCCTCGCAGCTCAGCGACAGCGAACGGTCGGTCTCGACCAGCAGATGGTAGCCGGGCGGTGCGAAGTAAAGCGTTCCGGGCTTCAGCATTTCCTTGTCCGCCGCCTCACGCACCTGCATCGGCGTGCGCCGCCGGAAAATGTCCGCCAGCTGGCTGTGGCGGCTTTCAGCCATGTGCAGCACCACCACGAGCGGCAAGCCAAAGCTGGCAGGAAGGCCCGCCAGGATTTCCATCAGCGCATCCACGCCGCCGGCCGAAGCGCCGATCACCACGGCCTGGACGCGCTGCAGTTTTACTGGGGCGAATCCGTTCATCACGCCAGCTCCGGCCGCTTGCGAAAAATCCGCTCGGCGCGCACCAGCGGCTCGAAACGGGTGGCATAGCTGGAAAAATCGATGCTTTCCTTGCTGCCCAGGCCCAGGAATCCACGGTGCCCCAGGGAGTCGTGAAACAGCCCGAAGGCGCGGTCCTGAAGTTTCTTGGTGAAATAGATCAGCACATTGCGGCACAGCACCAGCTGGGTTTCCGAAAACACGCTGTCCGTGGCCAGGCTGTGGTCGGCAAAGACAACGTTGCCTGCCAGCGACTTGTCGAAGATGGCCGCGTCATAGGCGGCGGTGTAGTAGTCGGCAAAGGCCCGTTTGCCGCCGGACTTCTGGTAATTGGCGGTAAAGCCGCGGATGCTGTTCAGGGGAAAAATGCCTTGCCGCGCCTTGTCCAGCGACGCGGGGTTGATGTCGGTGGCATAGATCAGCGAACGCTCCAGCAGGTTTTCCTCCCGAAGCAGGATCGCCAGCGAATACACCTCTTCCCCGGTGCTGCAGCCGGCAACCCACACCTTGAGGGAAGGGTAGGTGCGCAGGTGCGGTATCACCTGCTGCCGCAGGGCCAGAAAAAAAGCCGGATCGCGAAACATTTCGCTGACCGGGATCGTCAGGTACTGGAGCACCTGCTGAAACACCCGCGGGTCGTGCAGCAACCGGGACTGCAGCTCGGGAATGCTGGGGCAGCCCATTTGCGCCAGCGCATACAGCACACGGCGTTTTTGCGAGGCGCCGGAATAATCCCGGAAATCGTAGCTGTACCGGAGGTAGATCACCTCCATCAGGCGCTGCAGCTCGGCGTCGGTCGTGGCGGGCTGGAGGACGTTGACGGGCGCGGCAGGCACAAGAGGATGGTCGGGAGTGGTCTTCTTGGGCATGGATCAGCTCCGTTTTGCCACGGGCATCCAGACCCTGAGCAGGGAAAACAACCGGTCCAGGTCGATCGGCTTGGGCAGGTAGTCGTTGGCGCCGGCCGCAAGGCACTGTTCCTGGTCGTCCTTCATGGCTTTGGCGGTCACCGCAATGATGGGGAGTTTTTGCAGGCGCGGATTCTGGCGGATGCGGCGCATGGCCTCAAGCCCGTCCATGCCCGGCATCATGATGTCCATCAGCACCAGCTCGATGTCACTGACCATGTCGAGCCGCTCCAGCGCCTCGAAGCCGTTGCGGCCGATTTCCACCCTGAAGCCTTTCTGCTCCAGCGCGCTCGTCAGCGAAAAGATGTTGCGCACATCGTCGTCCACCAGCAGGATCTTCCGGCCTTCGAACACCTCGTCGCGGCTGCGGGCGGCTTTCAGGAGTTTTTGCTGCT
Source organism: Polaromonas sp. (assembly GCA_028292345.1). Lineage (GTDB taxonomy): Bacteria > Pseudomonadota > Gammaproteobacteria > Burkholderiales > Burkholderiaceae_C > Polaromonas. The sequence continues at coordinate 24,457 of JAQGMN010000096.1, forward strand.
CGGCCGACAGGCTGGACTCCACCTTGTGCAGGAACAGCGTGACCTCGTCGAGCAGGCGCTCGGGCGAATGCGCGCCCTTGATGATGATGGAGCGCGAGTATTTCAGCAGGTCGGCCTCTTCGGCGCGGCTCAGGCTGCGCCCGGTGTAAACGATCACCGGTGGAAACGAGCAGATGTCGTCCGCCGACATGCGCCGGAGCAGCTCGTTGCCCGGCATGTCGGGCAGCTTCAGGTCCACGATCATGCAGTCGAAGATCGTGCTGCCCAGCAGGGCCAGCGCTTCGGCGCCGGTCTGCACCGCGGTGATGTTCACCTCGTCGTCGGCAATCAGCCGGATCACGCTTTCGCGCTGCAGTTCATCGTCTTCCACCAGCAGGACGCGCTTGAGCTTTTGCGTCAGCTTGTGCTCCAGGGTGGTGAACACCTCCTTGAGCTGCTCACGGCTCGATGGCTTGATGGCATACCCCACGGCGCCCAGCAGCAGGGCGGCCTCCTTGTGGTCCTGGCCGGACACCACATGCACCGGAATATGGCGCGTTCCGGGCGTTTCCTTGAAGCGCTGCAGCATCGACAGGCCCGAGCGGTCGGGCAGTCCCATGTCGAGCAGCACCGCATCGGGCATGAACTGCTCGGCCAGCATGAAACCGTCTTCGCCGCTGTGCGCCACCAGGCAGTTGAAGCCGAGCTCATGCGCCAGGTCGTACAGGATGCGGGCAAAGACAACATCGTCCTCGATGACCAGCACCACCCGGCCCTTGCCCTTCATGAAGCGGTCATCGGCAAAAGCGGGCAGCGCAGGCTGCGATGGTGCCGGCAGGGCTGGCGCCGTGGCCGCCTGCGGGGCAGGCTGAACCGCGCGCGGCAGGGCGCCGGCGACCGGATTGTCCAGCGGCGCGGGCAGGGCGGCAGGCAAATGCAGGGCGAAGGTGCTGCCCTGGCCGGGAACGCTGTGCACCGAGATCGATCCGCCCAGCAGGACGCTCAGGTCGCGCGAGATCGACAGCCCCAGCCCGGTGCCGCCGTAGCGCCGGCTGGTGGTGCCGTCGGCCTGGCGGAACGCCTCGAAGATGATGTCCTGCTGGTCCTCGCGGATGCCGATGCCCGAGTCCTGCACCGCCAGCATGATGCCGCCTGCGGCTTCGGGGGAGACCAGCAGCCGGACAGCGCCGCTTTCGGTGAACTTGACCGCATTGGACAGCAGGTTCTTCAAGATCTGCTCGACCCGCTGGCGGTCGGTCAGCAGGGCAGCCGGCGTGCCCGGCGCGATCCGCACTTCGAATGCCAGCTTTTTCTGCCGGGCGAGCGGCTCGAAGCTGGTCTTGAGCGCATCGACCAGCGTGGCCAGCGTGACCTGTTCGGGCACCAGTTCGAGCTTGCCGGCCTCGACCTTGGAAATGTCCAGGATGTCGTTGATCAGGTTGAGCAGGTCATTGCCCGCCGAATGGATCGACTGGGCAAAGCGCACCTGTTCCTCGGTCAGGTTGCCCTTCGGATTCTCGGACAGCAGCCGGGCCAGGATCAGCGAGCTGTTCAGCGGCGTGCGCAACTCGTGCGACATGTTGGCCAGGAATTCCGACTTGTAGCGGCTGGCGCGCGCCAGTTCCTCGGCGCGCGCTTCCAGGTCGGCCTGCGCCTGGCGCAGGGCCGCATTCTTGTGGTCCAGCGACATGGCCTGCTCGGCCAGCTGCTCGTTGGTTTGTTCCAGCTCGGCCTGCTGGTTTTCCAGCGTCGCCTGCGACTGCGACAGGATCTGCGACTGCTCCTGCAACTCTTCGTTCACCGTGCGGAGCTCTTCCTGCTGGACCTGCAGCTCTTCATTGAGCTGCTGTGTTTCGCCCAGCGCATCCTGAAGGCGCTGGCGGTACACCGCGCCATGCAGCGCGGTACCGATGGTATGGGCGACAAGCCGCGCCAGTTCCATGTCGCGCGGCTTGAGTTCCCGTAAAAAGGCCATCTCGACCACGCCCGTCACCTGGGCGTCGTGGTGCAGCGGCACCACCAGCACATGGCGCGGCGCGGCCTGCCCGAGTCCGGAAGCCACCTTGAGGTAGTCGGGCGGCACGTCGTCCAGCCGGACGATGCGGTTTTCCAGCGCCGCCTGGCCCACCAGGCCCTGGGCGCTGTAGAAGGTCTGCTCGACCTGTTCGCTTCCGGGGGTGAAGCCATGGGTGGCAATGCGCTTGAGCAGGCCATCGCCGTCGCGGCTGTAAAGCGCCGCCACCGGCGCATCCAGGTACTGGCCCAGGAAAGCCAGCGCGCTGTGCCCCAGCCGGGCCATGTCGGGCTGGCCGAGCATCTGTTCGGCCAGCCGTGTCTGGCCGCTGCGCAGCCAGGCCTGCTGCTGGAGCTGGGCGGCATGGTCGGCCTGCTGCGTGAGCACCTCGTCGTAGCTGACCGACAGGCCCAGCAGTTCGCGCCGCCCCCGAAACGCCAGCAGGCCGCTGACGCCCAGCGTGAACAGCAGATAGGCCAGCACGCTCCAGAAGGTGTTGTTGCGCGCCTCTTCATTGCGCTGCAGCAGCAGCCGCTGCTCCATGGCGATGAACGCGTCCATTTCCTTTCGCATCTCGTCCTTGATGCGCTTGCCCCGTCCGGTGCGCGCCAGCGCGACATAGTCCAGGTTGCCTCGGCGCAGGGCGATGGATTCCTTCGCAAACTCGCTCCATTGCTGTTGCAGGCCGGTGATCCGCTTGAGCCGGGCCACCTGGACCGGGTTGTCGCTGACCATGGAGGACAGCAGCCCGACCTCGCTGTCAAAGCGCGACAAGGCCACCTCGTAGGGCTGCAGGAAGGATTCATCGCCGGTCACCAGGTAGCCGCGCATGCCCGACTCCATTTCGGAGTTCAGCCGGGCCACCTGGTTGGCGTTGCCAATCACCCGCTCGGAGTGCTCGACCCAGTTCAGGATGGACAGCAGGTAGGCGATCAAGACCAGGAACAGCACGGCGCTCAGGGCGCCCAGGCCCAGCGGAATGCTGATGTTGCGCGACAGGATGCGGCGAAAGCTCTCCTGGGTGACGGGTTGCGAATCGTTCATGAAAGGGGGCTTTGCGCTGCGGGTAAAAAGCGTCAAGTTTGCCTTAAAAAGAACGGCATCCGGGCCTGCGGGCGCGGTGCGTCAGGCCAGGAAGGCCTCGATCAGCCGGGCCAGCGCCCCGGGCTGGTCGTGGTGCAGCATGTGGCCGGCGTCCTCGACCACGGCCACCCGCGCGTCGGGCACCTGGCGGAGCCGCTCATGGTATTCGCCCAGCGAATACTTGCCTTTCCACCACTGCGCCATCGAGTCGCTGGAGGCCTCGACCGCCAGCACCGGCGCGCTGATGCGCCGGTAAATTTCCAGCACCTCGTCGACCCGGTAGAGCTGCGCGCTCGGGATCTTGTGCGCCGGGTTGCCCAGGATCCGCCACTGGCCGGAGGCATCGGGCCGCGCCCAGTGGCTGGCGAGCCACAGCGCCTTGT
>JAQGMN010000291.1 GCA_028292345.1 Polaromonas sp.
TTGCCCATCAGCACGTCGACGACGTGGCCGGCCCCGAAGCGCTGGCCGGTGCGATAGATGGCGGCCATCGCCTTGACCGCGGCATCGGTGCCATCCCAGGTGGCGACCGGGGACAGGCAGGTGTCACAATTGCCGCATTGGCCGGAATGGGCCTCGCCGAAATGGGCGAGGATGGTCCTCCGCCTGCAGTCCGCCGTCTCGCAGACGCCGAGCAGGGCGTTGAGCTTGGTGCGCTCGACGCGCTTGACCTCGTCGGGCGCGGCGCCATCGTCGATCATGCGGCGGCGCTGCACGACGTCGGCCATGCCATAGCTCATCCAGGCGTCGGCGGGCTGGCCATCGCGACCGGCACGGCCGGTTTCCTGGTAATAGCCTTCGATGTTCTTCGGCATGTCCAGGTGGGCCACGAAGCGCACGTCGGGCTTGTCGATGCCCATGCCGAAGGCAATCGTCGCCACCATCACGCAGCCGTCCTCGCGCAGGAAGCGGTCCTGGCGCTGCTGGCGCAGCTTGGCATCGAGCCCGGCGTGGTAGGCCATCGCCTTGAGGCCGGCGTCCTCCAGCATGCCGGCGATTTCCTCGACGCGCTTTCGGGACTGGCAATAGACGATGCCCGCCTCGCCGTGGTGCTCGGTCTGGATGAAGCGCAGCAGCTGGCGCGTGGCGTCGGTTTTCTCGACGATGGTGTAGCGGATGTTGGGCCGGTCAAAGCTGCTGACAAACTGGCGCGCGTCCTCCAGCTTGAGCCGCTCGATCATGTCCTGGCGTGTCAGCGCATCGGCCGTGGCCGTCAGCGCCATGCGCGGCACGTCGGGAAAGGTCTCGTGCAGCAGGCTCAAGGAACGGTATTCGGGCCGGAAGTCATGGCCCCACTGGCTCACGCAATGTGCCTCGTCGATCGCGAACAGGCTGAGCAGGCCGCGCTCGTGCAGCGACGCCAGCAGGCCCTTCATGCGCGGCGTGTTGATGCGCTCGGGCGCCGCATAGAGCAGCGTCAGCTCGTTCTTCAGCAACTGCTTTTCCAGCGCGCTGCTTTCCTCATAGCTCTGGGTGGAATTGAGGAAGGCCGCCGACACGCCGGCTTCGGTCAGCGCGCCGACCTGGTCGTGCATCAGCGCGATCAGCGGCGAGATCACGATGGTCACGCCGTGCCCGGCGTTTTGCCGGGCGATGGCCGGTATCTGGTAGCACAGCGACTTGCCGCCGCCGGTCGGCATCAGGACCAGCGCATCGCCGCCGGCCACCACATGCTCGACGATGGCTTGCTGCGGGCCGCGAAAGTCGCTGTAGCCAAAAACCTGGCCAAGCACGTCCAGCGGCGTCGGCTGGGAGGAGATGATGGGCAATGAAGACACGTTCGGGCCAGACAGGTGAGCGTTGATGGAAAGCATGTTTGCTATGAAAAAAATAGCTGCTTGCGCAAGCGGGACATGCGCCAGAGCCCTGTTTGGCTCTAATTTATCGGCCTGGGGCCTCATGGCGCCGCCTGCCGGGCCTCGCCGTGCGGACGCGCCTGAAACTGCAGATCGGGCCGTTTTCATCGATTGCAAACAAGCAGCCCCCTATTGTCGGGGAAAGTCAACGGCCATGGCCGCCCGACCTAAAATGCACGCCATGAAGCCGATCACCTACACCCGCGCCCAGCAACTTCCCGCCCTCCTGGCAGAGCGCATCCTGATCCTCGACGGCGCGATGGGCACCATGATCCAGCGCTTCAAGCTCAATGAAGCCCAGTACTGCGGCGAGCGCTTCAAGGACTTTCACAAGGACGTGAAGGGCAACAACGAACTGCTCAGCCTCACGCGGCCGGACGTGATCCGCGACATTCACGAAGGCTACCTGGCGGCCGGCGCCGACCTGATCGAGACCAACACCTTCGGCGCCACCACCGTGGCGCAGGCCGACTACGACATGGCCGACCTGGCGGTGGAGATGAACTATGAATCGGCCCGGCTGGCCCGCGCTGCCTGCGACAAGTTCTCGACGCCAGAAAAACCGCGCTTTGTCGTCGGCGCCCTCGGCCCCACGCCCAAGACCGCCAGCATCAGCCCCGACGTGAACGACGCCGGCGCGCGCAACACCAGTTTCGAGGAGCTGCGCAAAGCCTATTACGAGCAGACCGAGGCGCTCATCAGGGGCGGCAGCGACGTGCTGATGGTCGAAACCATTTTCGACACGCTCAATGCCAAGGCGGCGCTGTTCGCCATCGACGAGTATTTCGAGGATTCCGGCGAAAGATTGCCGCTCATCATCAGCGGCACGGTGACCGATGCGTCGGGCCGGATTTTGAGCGGCCAGACGGTGACCGCCTTCTGGCACAGCGTGCGCCATGCCGAGCCGCTGGCCGTGGGCCTGAACTGCGCGCTCGGCGCCGCCTTGATGCGCCCCTACATCCAGGAGCTGGCCAAGGCCGCGCCCGACACCTTCATCAGCTGCTACCCGAACGCGGGCCTGCCCAACCCGATGAGCGACACCGGCTTCGACGAGACGCCCGACGTGACCTCGCGCCTGCTGCACGAGTTTGCGGCCGAGGGGCTGGTCAACATCGTCGGCGGCTGCTGCGGCACCACGCCCGAGCACATCCAGGCGATTGCCCAATCGGTGGCGCTGGTGGGCGGGCGCAAGCTGCAGCGCGGTGTTTTCTACGCCGAAGCCGCCTGAAGGTTCAGGCGTCGCTGCGCGAAGCGATTTCCTGCTCCATTGCCTGCGTCAGCTGGACGTACATCTTGAGCTTGTCGGTCACCTCGCGCAGGCGCGCGCCGATGCGCAGCGACACGGCCAGCAGCAGCTTGGCGGCAATTCCGGCGTTTTCCTGCATCAGGCGGTTCAGCGACTCGCGCGTCAGGATGGCGCAGCGCAACTGCGTGGCGGCAATGCAGCTGGCGTAGCGCGGCAGGCCGTCGAACATGCCCAACTCGCCGATCAGGCTGCCGGGCCCCAGCAGGGTGATGACGATGGGCTCGACGCGGCTCACCACCAGGGTTTCGACCGTCACTTCGCCGTCGAGCAGCAGCATCAAAAAGCCGGTGTCGCGCGCATCGCCTTCGCGGATGAACACCGTGCCCTTGGCCAAAATTTGCGGCTGCATGTAGCGCACCACCATGCGCGCCTCCGGCAGCGTCAGCTGCATCAGGGCCGTGGGCGCCATCAGCAAGCGGGCTGCCAGGTCGGCCGCTTCGGAGCCTTGGGTGGCGTCCATGCTCGGGCTGGCCGAAGGGAAGCTTTTTTTTCTGAAGAAGGTGCTTAGCATGGGTCAACCCGGTGGAATTTGAACGCTGGCAGCCGGCTTGCCGACATTGGTGCTTAAAATCAAGCTTAACCCAAGGAGCGTTGCAGCGAAACACCGTTTCGTCAGGCTTGGGTGAACAGGGCGCAAGGCGCTCTTTTTAGCAACGACGCTCACCTTTGTTCCAAGGTGAGCCATGTCCGCAATTCCGTCTACCCCTCCAGTCGCCCCGCACGTTCCGCCCATGAAGCTTTCCGGCCTGGAGCCGGTCACCATCGGCGCCGATTCGCTGTTCGTCAACATCGGCGAGCGCACCAACGTCACCGGCTCCAAGGCCTTTGCCCGCATGATTTTGAACGGCGACTTCGAAGCGGCGCTGGCCGTGGCGCGCCAGCAGGTCGAAAACGGCGCGCAGATCATCGACATCAACATGGACGAGGCCATGCTCGACAGCCAGGCCGCCATGGTGCGTTTCCTGAACCTGATCGCCGGCGAGCCCGACATTGCGCGCGTGCCGATCATGATCGACAGCTCCAAGTGGAGCGTGATCGAGGCCGGCCTGCGCTGCATCCAGGGCAAGGGCATCGTCAACTCGATCTCGATGAAGGAAGGCGTCGAAGCCTTCAAGCACCAGGCCAGGCTGCTCAAGCGCTACGGCGCGGCCGCTGTCGTCATGGCCTTCGACGAAAAAGGCCAGGCCGACACCTATGAGCGAAAAATCAGCATCTGCGAGCGTGCCTACCGTGTGCTGGTCGACGAGATCGGGTTTCCGCCCGAAGACATCATCTTCGACCCCAACATCTTCGCCATTGCCACCGGCATCGACGAGCACAACAACTATGCGGTCGATTTCATCGAGGCCACGCGCTGGATCAAGGCCAACCTGCCGGGCGCCAAGGTGTCGGGCGGCGTGTCCAACGTGAGCTTCAGCTTTCGCGGCAACGACCCGGTGAGGGAAGCGATCCACACCGTGTTCCTGTACCACGCGATCCAGGCCGGCATGGACATGGGCATCGTCAACGCCGGCATGATGGGCGTGTACGACGACCTGGAGCCGGTGCTGCGCGAGCGTGTCGAGGACGTGGTGCTGAACCGCCAGCCGCTGTACAAGGAGGGCGAGGAACGCTTGAGCCCCGGCGAGCGGCTGATCGAAGTCGCCGAGACGGCCAAAAGCGGCGCCCGCGACGACAGCAAGAAGTACGAATGGCGCGCGCTGCCGGTGCGCCAGCGCCTGTCGCATGCGCTGGTCCACGGCATGAACGAGTTCATCACCGAGGACACCGAGGAGGTCTGGCAGGCGATTGCCGCCGGCGGCGGTCGGCCGCTGCACGTCATCGAAGGCCCGCTGATGGACGGCATGAACGTCGTCGGCGACCTGTTCGGCCAGGGCAAGATGTTCCTGCCGCAGGTGGTGAAAAGCGCGCGCGTGATGAAGCAGGCCGTGGCCCACCTGCTGCCCTACATCGAGGCCGAAAAGCTGCTGCTGGAGGCCGCCGGCGGCGATGTCAAGACCAAGGGCAAGATCATCATCGCCACCGTCAAGGGCGACGTGCACGACATCGGCAAGAACATCGTCACCGTGGTCTTGCAATGCAACAACTTCGAGGTGGTCAACATGGGCGTGATGGTGCCCTGCCACGAGATCCTGGCGCTGGCGAAAGCCGAGGGCGCGCACATCGTCGGCCTGTCCGGCCTGATCACGCCCAGCCTGGAGGAAATGCAGTACGTCGCCGCCGAGATGCAGAAGGACGACCATTTCCGCCTCAACAAGATTCCGCTGATGATTGGCGGCGCGACCACCAGCCGGGTGCACACGGCGGTGAAGATTTCGCCGCACTACGAAGGCCCGGTGGTCTATGTGCCCGATGCGTCGCGCAGCGTCAGCGTGGCGCAAAGCCTGCTGTCCGACCAGGCCGCCAGCTACATCGACGAGCTGAACGCCGACTACGACAAGGTGCGCACCCAGCATGCCAACAAGAAGCAGGTGCCGATGTGGCCGCTGGCGAAGGCGCGGGCCAATGCCACGCCCATCGACTGGTCGGGCTACACGCCGCCCGTGCCCAAGTTCATCGGCCGCCGGGTGTTCAAGAACTTCGACCTGGCCGAGCTGGCGCCCTTCATCGACTGGGGGCCGTTCTTCCAGACCTGGGACCTGGCCGGGCCGTTCCCGGCGATATTGACCGACGAAGTGGTCGGCGTCGAGGCGACGCGCGTGTATGAAGATGCGCAAAAAATGCTCAAGCGCCTGATCGAAGGGCGCTGGCTCACGGCCAGCGGCGTGATCGGTTTGTACCCGGCCAACAGCGTCGGCGACGACATCGAGCTTTACACCGACGAAACCCGCAGCGAAGTCGCCATGACCTGGCACGGCCTGCGCCAGCAGACCGAGAAAACCGCGGCGGGCGGCGTGATGCGCCCCAGCCGCTGCCTGGCCGATTTTGTCGCGCCGAAAGTGCTGACTCCTGAAT
>JAQGMN010000131.1 GCA_028292345.1 Polaromonas sp.
AGCCGGCCGAACGTGACGATCGAGGCGGCCAGCCTGGCCATCAAGAGCGGCAATGCCTGCATCCTGCGCGGCGGCTCCGAGGCCATCGAGTCGAACAAGGCGCTGGCCGAACTGGTGCGCCAGGCGCTGGAGGCGGCCGGATTGCCGCCCGAGGCCGTGCAGCTGGTCGGCACGACCGACCGCGAGGCCGTCGGCATTCTCATCGCCATGCCGCAGTATGTGGACGTGATCATTCCGCGCGGCGGCAAGGGCCTGATCGAGCGCATCAGCCGCGATGCCAAGGTGCCGGTCATCAAGCACCTGGACGGCAACTGCCATGTGTATGTTGACGACCCGTGCGACATCGCCATGGCCGTGCGCATCGCCGACAACGCCAAGACGCAGAAATACAGCCCGTGCAACGCCACCGAGGGCCTGCTGGTCGCGCGCGGCGCGGCGGCCGGGTTCCTGCCGCTGATCGGCGCCATCTACGCCGCCAAGGGCGTCGAAATGCGCTGCGACGAGGCCTCGGCGCATATCCTGCGGGCGCAACCTGCTATTGAACCGATAGCAAGCATCGTTCCGGCCACCGAGCAGGACTGGTCCGAGGAATACCTGGCGCCGGTCATCAGCATCAAGGTGGTGGCCGGCGTGGACGAGGCGATTGCGCACATCAACCGCTATTCCAGCCACCACACCGACGCCATCGTGACGCGCGACCACATGAATGCCCAGCGTTTTCTGCGCGAGGTCGATTCGGCCAGCGTGATGGTCAATGCCAGCACGCGCTTTGCCGACGGCTTCGAGTTCGGCCTGGGCGCCGAGATCGGCATCAGCACCGACAAGTTCCATGCGCGCGGGCCGGTCGGCATCGAAGGGCTGACCTCGCTCAAGTACGTGGTGCTCGGCCAGGGCGAAGTGCGGACCTGATCCGCTGGCGCTGAGCGCCTTGTAGGTCATTTCCCCATCTGCAGCGCCCGCCGGGGGGCTGGCGATTGACAGGCCCTAGAATTCGGCATAACCGAACAAGATAACGACATCCCCATCGAAAGTGGCCGCATGGTTCCGCACCTCATCACCGCCCTGACCGGCCCCATCAACGAACTCGAACAGCGCATCCTGGACACCACGCCTGCCATCGAGCGCTGGTTCCGGCTGGAGTGGATGGAGCACACGCCGCCGTTCTACAGTTCGGTCGACATCCGCAACGCCGGCTTCAAGCTCGCACCCGTCGACACCAACCTGTTTCCGGCCGGCTGGGACCATCTCACGGCGCAGATGATGCCGCTGGCGGTGCAGGCCGCCATGGCCGCGATCGAGAAAATCTGCCCCGAGGCGCGCAACCTGCTGGTGGTGCCCGAGCACCCGTCGCGCAACCCGTCCTACCTGGCCAACGTGCTGCAGCTCAAGCGGATTTTTTACCAGGCCGGCCTGAACGTGCGCTTCGGCTCGCTGAGCCCGGACATCAAGGCGCCGACCACGGTGCCTCTGCCCGACGGCGAGAGCCTGGTGCTGGAGCCGCTGATCCGCAGCGACCGGCGGCTGGGGCTGAAGGACTTCGATCCCTGCACCATCCTGCTCAACAACGACCTGTCGGCCGGCATTCCGGGCATCCTGGAAGACCTGCACGAGCAGTACCTGCTGCCGCCGCTGCACGCCGGCTGGACCGTGCGCCGCAAGTCGAACCATTTCAAGGCCTACGAGGAGATTTCCAAGCGCTTTGGCAAGCTGCTGGGCATCGACCCGTGGCTGATCAATCCGCTGTTCGCCCAGTGCGACGATGTCGACCTGGCCCAGGGACGGGGCATGGAATGCTTGACGACGCATGTCGATGCGCTGCTGTCGCGCATCAAGCGCAAGTACAAGGAATACGGCATCAATGAAAAGCCGTTCGTCATGGTCAAGCCCGACAACGGCACCTCGGGCGCGGGCGTCATCACCGTGCACGACGCCAAGGAGCTTGAAGCGCTGGGCCGCAAGGCCAAGGCCCGGAGCGGCGCGGCGCGCGACGGCATGCTGCCGCCTGAGATCATCATCCAGGAAGGCGTGCTGACCAACGAGCGCATCGGGGACGCCGTGGCCGAGCCGGTGGTCTACATGATGGACCGCTACGTGGTCGGCGGCTTTTACCGGGTGCATCCCGAGCGCGGCGTGGACGAAAACCTCAACGCGCCCGGCGCCAGCTTCGAGCCGCTGGCCTTTTCCGACAGCGGCCGCCTGCCGCAAAACGGTGAAAAGCCCGGCTCCAGCGGCCCGAACCGCTTCTACATGTACGGCGTCGTGGCCCGGCTGGCCATGCTGGCGGCCAGCTACGAGCTGGAGGCGACCGATCCGGATGCCGAGGTCTACGACTGAGCGCCAGGCCGGACAGTGCATGGGCTGCAAGGTTGTTGCGGTGCAGCAAAAGCCGTGTTTCTGCCGGTCGCGGTTGCCGGCTGCTTGCAAGCGGGCGGGGTGAGTGCAAAATAGCGGTCCCTTCGACAAGCCTTCCCTAGGCCACGGCCGTCTCTGGCTGCGCTCGAATCCGTTCCTTTTCAAAGACGGGCAGCTTTTGTGACAAGTCAAAAATCATCTCTTGCCGTGCTCACCGTGGGCGCCATCGGCGTTGTCTACGGCGACATCGGCACCAGCGTCCTGTATGCCATGAAGGAGGTTTTCGGCTCCGGGCATGTCCCGTTCACGCCCGACAACGTCTACGGCATCCTGTCGATCTTCTTCTGGACGCTGACCGTCATCGTGTCGCTGAAATATGTCACGCTGGTGCTGCGCGCCGACAACCACGGCGAAGGCGGGCTGATCGCCATGCTGGCGCTGGCCTCGACCGCGGTGCAGGACCGGCCGCAACTGCGCAAGGTCTTGCTGCTGGTCGGCATCTTCGGCACCTCGCTGTTCTATGGCGACGGCGTCATCACGCCGGCCATCTCGGTGCTGTCGGCGGTCGAGGGCCTGGAGGTGATCTCGCCCACCTTCACCCGCGCAGTGATTCCTGTCACGCTGGTGATCCTGTTCATCTTGTTTGCCGTGCAAAAGCATGGAACGGCGGGCATCGGCAAGTTCTTCGGCCCGATCACCATCGTCTGGTTCGCGGTGCTGGCCATTCTGGGCGTGTCCCAGATCGTCACCCACCCCGAGATCCTGCTGGCGATCAATCCCTATTACGCCTTGACGTTCATGTGGGACAACCCGGGCACGACCTTCATCATCCTGGGCGCGGTGGTGCTGTGCGTCACCGGCGCCGAGGCGCTGTATGCCGACCTGGGCCACTTCGGCAAAAAACCGATCCGGCTGGCCTGGTTCTCGGTCGTCATGCCTTCGCTGGTGCTGAACTATTTTGGCCAGGGCGCGCTGCTGCTGAGCAACCCGGAAGCAGTGAAGAATCCGTTCTACCTGATGGCGCCCGACTGGGCCCTGATCCCGCTGGTCGTGCTGGCCACGCTGGCGACGGTGATTGCCTCTCAGGCGCTGATCACCGGCGCCTTCAGCGTCACCAAGCAGGCCATCCAGATGGGCTACCTGCCCCGGCTGCGCATCGAGCACACCAGCGTGCGCGACACCGGCCAGATCTACATGCCGTTTGTCAACTGGGGCCTGTTCGTCACCATCGTGCTGGCCGTCGTGATGTTCCGCTCGTCGAGCAACCTGGCGGCGGCCTACGGCATCGCGGTCTGCACCGACATGCTGATCACCACGGTGCTGACCTTCTATGTGATCCGCTACGGCTGGAAGTACCCGCTCTGGCTGTGCATTGCCGCGACCAGCGTGTTTTTCGCCGTCGATTTCACCTTTTTCGCCTCCAACCTGATGAAGCTGTTCGCCGGCGGCTGGTTTCCGCTGGTCATCGGCGGCGCGGTGTTCACGCTGATGATCACCTGGAAGGAAGGGCGGCGCCTGCTCAATGAAAAGCTGCGCACCGACGCCATCGACCTGCCGAGCTTTCTGGATGCGGTGTTTGTCAGCCCGCCGCAGCGCGTCGAGGGCACGGCCGTCTTCATGACCGCCGAGCCGGGCATCGTGCCCAATGCCATGCTGCACAACCTCAAGCACAACAAGGTGCTGCATTCGCAAAACCTGTTCGTCACCGTGGTGAACCACGAGGTGCCGTGGATCGGCATGGACAAGCGGCTGCAGGTCGAGTCGCTGGGCCACGACTGCTGGCAGGTCAATATCCACTACGGCTTCAAGAACGACCTGGACCTGCCCAAGGCGCTCAAGCAGATCAGGAACCGCGGCTGCCAGTTGGAGCCGATGACGACCAGCTATTTCCTGTCGCGCGACACGGTGATACCGACCATTGGCAGCGGCATGGCGGCCTGGCGCGAAAAGCTGTTTGCGCAGATGCACCACAACGCCAGCGGCGCGGCCGACTTTTTGAACCTGCCGAACAACTCGGTGGTGGAACTCGGCAGCAAGATCGAGATTTGAGCCAAACGAGCGCTTTGCGCAATGGCCCTATGGGCTGAATGCTCTTTATTTCATAGCATGCAGGATGGCCGGAGTTCGGCGGACGGCCTTGCCCGGCAAGGCCATTCGAAGGCCGCCGGTGCAAAACCAGCCACCTGCGCGGCAACGCCGTTTGTACAACAATACCCTCCAGCACCGCCGCGCACGCCCAGCCCGTGCCGGCGCCACCTTCTTCAACCGCCAGGTCGCTTCCACCGCCATGAACATTCTTTTTATCGCCGATCCGCTTGATTCCTTCAAGATCTACAAGGACACCACCTTTGCCATGATGCGCGAGGCCGAGCGGCGCGGCCACCGCATCAGCGCCTGCGGGCAGCAGGACCTGATGTGGCAGCTCGGCTCGCCGGTGATGGCGCATGTGCGCGACATCACGCTCACCGGCGATGCCGAGGACTGGTTCACCGAAACCGGCACGCGCGCGGTGGCGCTGAAGGACTTCGGCGCCGTGCTGATGCGCAAGGACCCGCCCTTCGACAGCGAGTACTTCTACGCCACGCACCTGCTCGAACAAGGCGAGCGCGAGGGCGCCCGGGTGTTCAACAAGCCGCGCGCGCTGCGCGACCACCCCGAAAAGCTCGCCATCATGGAGTTCCCGCAGTTCATCGGCCCGACGCTGGTGACGCGCGATGCCGGGGACATCAAGCGCTTTCATGCCGAGCACCGGGACATCATCCTCAAGCCGCTCGACGGCATGGGCGGCATGGGCATTTTCCGGGTCGGTCCCGACGGGCTGAATCTGGGCTCGATCACCGAGACGCTGAACCGCCACGGCGCGCAAAGCCTGATGGTGCAGAAGTTCCTGCCCGAGATCGTCAAGGGCGACAAGCGGGTGCTGGTGATTGGCGGCAAGGCCGTGCCCTTCAGCCTGGCGCGCATACCGCAGGGCAGCGAGGTGCGCGGCAACCTGGCGGCGGGCGGCGTGGGCGTGGCGCAGCCCCTGTCGGCGCGCGACCTGGAAATTGCCGAGGCGCTCGGCCCGATCCTGGCCGCGCGCGGCCTGCTGCTGGCCGGTATCGACGTGATCGGCGACTGTGTGACCGAGATCAACGTCACCAGCCCGACCTGCTTCCAGGAAATCCACGACCAGATGGGCTTTGACGTGGCCGCCATGTTCATCGACGCGCTGGAGCAGGCGGTCAGCGCGGGCCATTGAAGGCATTTCAACCGGGCGCAATTTTCTTCACCTGCCCAGCCCCCGCGGCGGCCTGCCTGATGCCGGCAGGCGGGCGCCGGGCAATTAAAAAGCAGGCCAGTAGCACACGGTCTGCTGACCCGCGCTGGAGTCGGACACGGACGGCGAGAAGCCGCGCGAACGGCTGGATTGAAACGCCGACTGGGCTGCGGCGGTGTTGCTGCAGCTGCTGGCGTAGTCCAGCGTTCCGATCCAGAACTTGCGGCCGCCCGGCATCAGGTTCATGCCCGACCAGCTGACCAGCTCGGCTTCGGCGGACGTGTCGTGCACGGGCTTGAACACCTCTTCGTGCGCAATGCCGTCGAGCAGGCTGGGAAAGGCGACGGTGCCGGCGGCGCCGGTCGCCTGGCCGAGGCGCGTCGTGTTGCCGGTCGCGTTCTGCAGCACAAACAGCATCGAAGGGTACTTGTCGCGCAGCCTGGCAATCAGGTCGAGGCCGCCCTGGCTGCACTGGGCGTCGCACGGTCCGTTCCGGGTGCTGGTTCCGTGCTCGACAATTTCCATGTTGTCGAAGTAAAAACCATCGACGCCCTGGGCGACCAGCCGGGGCACGATGTAGTTGATGACCAGGTTCTGGTAGCCGGCATTGCCCACATTCATCCAGACCTCGTTGCTGTAGCCCGAATAGGTTCCCAGCTGGGCCGCCTTGTTGGCCGCGCAGGAGAGGAATCCCGCCGGCACGGTGGACCAGTAGCCGCGGAAGTTCTCGCAGGAACCCAGGTTCAGGTAGCTCAACACCTTGTTGGCGCCGCCATTCTTGAGTGTCCTGATCTGGCTGACGCTGAAATTGCCCATGTCCGGGTCGGCATCAATGTCCAGGATGCGGTATGTCGCCGCCAGCTTGGGCAGATCGATGCTGTCGGCCGAGCCGTAGAAGGACGCCCACGGACCGGCGTTGGGAAAGCCCCGGCTGGCAGCCGCTGACGGGGCGGGTTCTGCCGGCGTGGGCGTTGGGGCAGGGGTTGGCGCTGGAGCAGGCGTGGGCGCCGTTGCGTGTTTCTTGCGGCTCCCCGTCCTGGTGGAGCCGTCCTGGGTGGTGGCGGCCTGGGCCGTGTCACCGATGAGCGTCAGGGTGCGGCCATGCGCCGTGAAAGTGGCTCCGATCGCAACGAGCATGGCGGCATGGCGCAGCGTCGCGGCCAGGCGCGAGCCACTGAAGGAATGATGGGACGGGCTGGAGGAAGGGAGATGAGTCGGCATAGGCGGCGAGTTTAGGGGACCCTGCGCACCACAAGGACATTACTTGTAACTTTATGATTATTTAAGTAAAAATTGATTTATCGCTGGCCAATATATCAATAATGATTTGATTACAACTCAACACAACTGCCTTGATTACCCAGTTTTAGGTACATAGGCTGGTGATTCACCGGCCCTGGCGGAGCCGTTTTTTGTGTCACGCGTCGGCCAGCGCGCCGTCCACGAACACCTTGAGTTCGCCCGGCGCAAAGGCCGTCCAGGTCTCGTTGGTCGTCAGCGGCGCGGTCACGACCACGGCGATCCGGTCGGTGGGCTGCGTGTGCTCCACGAAGTTCACGCTCACATCCTCGTCGCTCAGCGTGGCATTGGCGAACGGGTGGCGCCGCTCCACATACACCAGCCTGGTCGAGGCATGCGCCCACAGCGCCTGGCCGTTGCTCAGCAGGAAATTGAAGGTGCCGTGCTTCGCCGCCTGCGCGGCCAGCTCGCGCAGCGTCAGCGTCAGTTCGCGCACGCTGGGCACGTCGGCATGCGACTTGGCCAGCTCCTGCATGATCCAGCAAAACGCGCGCTCGCTGTCGGTCGAGCCCACGGGCCGGAAGCTGCCGTGCAGGTGCGGCGCAAAATCGACCAGGTTGCCGTTGTGCGCGAACACCCAGTAGCGGCCCCACAGCTCGCGCACGAAGGGGTGGCAGTTCTCCAGCGCCACCCGGCCCTGCGTCGCCTTGCGGATGTGCGCGATCACGTTGCGGCTCTTGATCGGGTAGCGGCGGATCAGCTCGGCCACCGGCGACGCGCAGGCCGGCAGGTGGTCGACGAAATGGCGCAGCCCCTTGCCGTCGCCGGCGCCGTCCACGGCGCTGTCGCCCTCGAAAAACGCGATGCCCCAGCCGTCGGCATGGTCGTCGGTGCGGCCGCCGCGCTGCGCGAAGCCGCGAAAGCTGAAGGTCACGTCGGTGGGTGCGTTGCAGTTCATGCCCAGCAGCTGGCACATGGTCTAGTCTCCGGTGGAAGGGGCGGGCGGCACGCGAAGCTGCATTGCTGCCGCCATGGCGACCATGCACAGCGCGGCCAGCATCAAAAACGATTCGTTGAAAGCCGCCAGCCGCGCCGGGCTGCTGGCAGCCACCGCCAGCGAGTCGCCGTGCGCGGCCAGCCGCCACTCCAGCACGATGCCGCACAGGCTCACGCCAATCGCGCCGCCCAGCATGCGCACAAAGCTGATCGCGCTGGCGCCCTGCGACACCAGTTCTTTCGGCAGCGGCCGCAGCGAGCCCAGGTTCAGCGACGGCAGGATGAAGCCCAGCCCGATGCGCCCCAGCGTGGCCCACAGCGCCAGCAGCCACAGCGCCGAGGTCA
>JAQGMN010000222.1 GCA_028292345.1 Polaromonas sp.
GGCGGCCGATGTAGGCGGCAATGTCTTCGGGCACCGGCAGGGCGTAGCTTTTGAGGCGCATGCAGACCGGCGCAAAAAAAGCGTCGGCAATGCAGAAGTCGCCGAACAGCATCGCCCCCTCGTGCCCAGCCAGCAGTTCGCGCCACATCCCGACCAGGCGCGCCACGTCGGCGCGCACGGCGGGTTTGTCGCGCCAGATCAGCTGGCCGGTGTCCCGCAGGTCGGCCTCGATGTTCATCGGGCAGGCGCTGCGCAGCGCGGCAAAGCCGCTGTGCATTTCGGCGCAGACGCTGCGCGCGCGGGCCCTGGCCTGAACGCCTTGCGGCCAGAGGTTTTTTTCAGGAAAACGCTCGGCCAGGTATTCGGCAATCGCCAGCGTGTCCCAGACGCGAAAACCGTCGTCGTCGAGCACCGGCACCTTGCCGACCGGGCTGACGGTGCTGATCTGCTTCCTGAAGTCCGAGCCTTCGTCGAAGGAATCAAAGCGGACGACGATTTCCTCGAAAGGAATGCCGGCCTGCCTGAGCAGCACCCACGGCCGCATGGACCAGGACGAATAGTTCTTGTTGCCGATGTAGAGCTTGAGCATGGGTTGTCCGAAAAAGGGAAAGAATCAGAACCGTCCGGAGGTCTGCCGTTTGGCCATCAGGTTGCTGCGCAGGCCGCGCGCGCCCAGGTAGGTGGGTGCGATGGCTTCCAGCGAAGCCGGCACGATGCCCAGCGCCTTCAGGCCGGGCAGCTTGCCGCTGGCCACGTTGTCGGTTTTCATCGCGTCCAGGTTGTCTCGGCTGAGCATCGGCTCGCCCGGCGCGAGTTCCATGAAAAACGCCTGCAGCCGCGCCAGCGCATGGGGCAGGCCGAACACCGGCCGTCCTTTGCCCTGGTCGATGCCGGCATAGCGCCCGGCCAGCTGCACCAGCTGCTTGAGGGTGAACACCTCCGGGCCGCAGGCTTCATATACCTGGCCGATGGTGCCGGTGTCGTGCAGGCAGTGCACCAGGGCGCTGGCGACATCGCCGACCCATACCGGCTGGAAGCGCGCCTGGCTGCCGGCCAGCGGAATCACCGGGAACACCTGCTGCAGATTGGCAAAGGTGTTCAGGAACTTGTCGCCCGCACCGAAGATGACGCTGGGGCGCAGCACCGTCACGTCCAGCCCCGAGCCGAGCAGCGCCGCTTCGCCCCGTGCCTTGCTGCGCTGGTACTTCGAGGGTGAATTGACCGAGGCGCCCAGCGCGCTGACATGCAGCAGGCGCCTTACGCCGCTGGCCTTGCAGGCGCGGGCCAGCGTCAGCGGCCACTGCACATGCACTTTCTGGAAGGCCGCTTCCGAGCCGTGCAAGATCGCCACCAGGTTGATGACCGCGTCATGGCCGGCCACCACGGCGGCCAGCGCGGCGCTGTCGTTCAGGTCCACTTCGGCGATGTACACCAGCGGCAGCAGCTGCTGCTCTTTCGCATGGCCGCTGCGGCGGGTGGCCACCGTGACATGGCAGGACAACTGGTTGAGCTTTTCGCAAACCTGGGAGCCGACAAAACCCGTGCCGCCGAAGATTAGAATTTTTTTCATGGCGTCTAATTTAGCGTGTTTGGGCAGGGTTTTCCCCAAAAAAGCGAACTTATGGGCAATTCGGCGCCACGACGCAGGCAGCGCCTGCTTGTGCAGCTATTTATTTAATAGCAAAATGCTGGGCCGGGCATGCGGGAAAGCCCGGGACATTTCGCTGTTGGCCTACACCCCGGCGGCACCGGCCGTTCGCATAATGAAGCCATGAACATTTTTGAAGCATTGCGCATCAGCCATGCAACCCAGCGCACGCTGGCCGACCACCTGATCCAGACCCAGGGCGACAGTCCGGAACGGGTGTCGATCTTCAGCGAACTCAAGCGAGAACTCGCTGCCCATGCCGCCGCCGAGGAGCGGTTTTTTTACGTGCCCTTGATTGCCCACGACCTGACGCAGGAGCCGTCGCGCCACGGCATCGCCGAGCATCACCAGATGGACAAGCTGGTCGAAACGCTGGAAACCACCGACCGCAGTTCGCCTGCCTGGCTGACCGCCGCCCGGGCGCTGCACCACAAGATCTACCACCACCTCGAGGACGAGGAGCACGGCGTGTTCCAGCTGGCCGGCAAGGTGCTGGACGAGGACGAAAAGCTGTCGCTGGCCCTGGACTATGAAGGCGAATTCGTGTCGCAGCGGCTGAAGGGCTGATCGGCGCGCAGTCCGGCTCCTGCCGGGCGCCTAGCGCTTGCCGTTCGGTTCGGCGCTGTCTTCCACCACCAGTTGCACCGGTTTTTCAGTCAGCCTGACCAGGTGCGGTATCAGGGTGAAGATGGCCAGCGCCAGCAGCGTGCTCAGCACCGCCGTCGACTCGCGCCCCATGCCGGCGGCCACGCCAATGGCGGCGGTCAGCCAGATGCCGGCGGCCGTGGTCAGGCCCTTGACCTTTTCCTCGTCGTCGCCTTTCAAAATGGTGCCCGCGCCCAGAAAGCCGATGCCGGCAATGATGCCCTGCACCACGCGGCTGACGTCGTCGTGTTCCATGCCCGACTGCTGCGACAGCAGCACGAACAGCGCCGCGCCCATGGCCACCAGCATGTGGGTGCGCACGCCGGCGGCCTTGCCTTTTTGCTCGCGCTCGATGCCCAGCAGCCCGCCCAGCAGGGCCGCCAGCGCCAGGCGCAGCAGGATGCGCGTGACCTGCCCGGCATCGGGCAGGTCTGAAAATTCAGCAACCAAGGTCTGCCCGACCAGCTGCCATGTGCCTGAATCCATGCGAACTCCTTCGATTGTCTTGTTTTTATGGTTAAAAGTGCTGCTTGCGCATGCCCGCTAAGCATACTGTGCTATTTATTTAATAGCATCCGGGCGGGGCGATCAGGGCCGGGCGATTTTTTGCGGCTTGCCTGCCGCGTCGATGGCCACATAGGTCAGGCTGGCTTCGGTGACCTTGAAATAGCGGCCCTGCGCGCGAAAGCCCTCGGCAAACACCTCGACCTGCACCGTGATCGAGGTGTTGCCGATGCGGGTCACGGCGGCAAAGAACGACAGGATGTCGCCGACCCGCACCGGCTGCTTGAAGATGAACTGGTTGACCGCCACGGTCGCCATGCGGCCATCGACATAGCGCGCCGGCAGCACCGCGCCCGCCAGGTCCACCTGCGCCATCACCCAGCCGCCGAAAATGTCGCCGTTGGCATTGCAGTCGCGCGGCATCGGGATCACCTTGAGCACCAGTTCCTTGTCGGCCGGCAGCTGGCCGTGCAGGGCGCGGGTTTCCACATCGGCGGCGAAGGCGCCTGAGGCGGTGGCGCCGGCCGCGGTATGGGCCGGCCGGGCGCTTGATTCGAAGGACATAGGCACAATCTCTGAGGTTTGAAAAAACAACTCCAACGATTGTGACGTATGCGCTCCCGAGCTTCCACCGCTGATTCCTACCCCGCGCCTGCCATGGCGGCTGCAGGCGCCAAGGCGGCGCCCGCGCCCGTGCGTTCCGACTGGGCGACGCTGAAAAGGCTGTTTCCCTACCTGTGGGAATACAAGTGGCGCGCCATGGCGGCCCTTGGCTTCATGGTCGGCGCCAAGCTGGCCAACGTCGGCGTGCCGCTGCTGCTGAAGAACCTGGTCGACACCATGAGCTTCAAGCCCGGCGACGTGCAGGCGGTGCTGGTGGTGCCGGTGGCGCTGCTGCTGGCCTACGGCCTGCTGCGCCTGTCGACCACGCTGTTCACCGAACTGCGCGAACTGGTGTTCGCCAAGGCCACCGAAGGCGCGGCGCGGCGCATCTCGCTCGAAGTGTTCCGGCACCTGCATGCGCTCAGCCTGCGTTTTCATCTGGAGCGCCAGACCGGCGGCATGACGCGCGACATCGAGCGCGGCACACGCGGCGTGCATTCGCTGATTTCGTATTCGCTCTACAGCATCATCCCCACGCTGATCGAGGTCACGCTGGTGCTGAGCCTGCTGGCGGTCAAGTTCGATGTCTGGTTCGCCGGCATCACCCTGATTGCGCTGTTGTTCTACATCACCTTCACCGTGCTGGTCACCAACTGGCGCACGCAATTCCGCAAGACCATGAACGAGCTTGATTCGTCGGCGCACAGCCGCGCCATCGACTCGCTGCTCAATTACGAAACCGTCAAGTATTTCAACAATGAGGAATTCGAGGCCCGGCGCTACGACGAAAACCTGAAGCGCTACCGCGAGGCGGCCCTCAAGAGCCAGAAGACCCTGAGCATGCTCAACGCCGGCCAGCAGCTCATCATTGCGCTCGGCCTGGTGGCCATGCTCTGGCGCGCCACGCAGGGCGTGGTCGATGGCCGCATGACGCTGGGCGACCTGGTGATGGTCAATGCTTTCATGATCCAGCTCTACATTCCGCTGGGGTTCCTCGGCGTGATCTACCGCGAGATCAAGCAGAGCCTGACCGACCTGGAAAAGATGTTCACGCTGATGGAGCGGGAGCGCGAAATCGCCGATGCGCCCGGCGCGCAGGCGCTACAGGTCGCGTCCACGCCCGCCGTGCGTTTCGAGAACGTCAGCTTTGCCTACGACCCGGCGCGGCCGATTCTGCACAACGTCAGCTTCGAGATTCCGCCGGGCAAGACCGTCGCCGTGGTGGGTTCATCGGGCGCCGGCAAATCGACGCTGGCGCGGCTGCTCTACCGCTTCTACGATGTGCAGCAGGGCCGCATCACGATTGCAGGCCAGGACATCAAGCAGGTCACGCAGGCTTCCGTGCGCCAGGCTATCGGCATCGTGCCGCAGGACACGGTGCTGTTCAACGACACGGTCGAATACAACATCGCCTACGGCAAGCCCGGCGCGGCGCATGAAGAAGTCGAAGAGGCCGCTAGAGCCGCCCGCATCCACGACTTCATCGCCTCCACGCCGCTGGGCTACCAGACCATGGTGGGCGAGCGCGGCCTGAAGCTGTCGGGCGGCGAAAAGCAGCGCGTGGCGATTGCCCGCACGCTGCTGAAAAACCCGCCGGTGGTGATTTTTGACGAAGCCCCCTCGGCGCTCGATTCGGCCAACGAGCGCGCCATCCAGGGTGAGCTGCGCACCGCTGCGCAGAACAAGACGACGCTGGTGATTGCCCACCGGCTTTCCACGGTGGTCGATGCGCACGAGATTTTGGTGATGGACGCCGGCCGCATCGCCGAGCGCGGCAGCCACGCCGCGCTGCTGGCCGCCAACGGCCGCTATGCCGACATGTGGGCCATGCAGCAGCAGGCCAGCGAAAAGATTCTGGATGAAATAGGGGTCTAGCGCATAAGGGACGGGCGCAGGCAGCTATCAAAAAAATA
>JAQGMN010000299.1 GCA_028292345.1 Polaromonas sp.
TGCCACTGGGCCATGGGGCACCTGCATGCGACGCTGAGCGACCCGGCGCTGCTCGATCTGCGCGAGGACGAATCGCGCAGTTTGCTGGCGCTGATGCAGCCCTATTTTGAAACCGACGGCATCACGCTGCATGGCGTGTCGCCGGGGCGCTGGCTGGCCGAGGGCGAGCTGTTTCGCGGCCTGCCGACGGCCTCGATCGACCGGGTGCTGGCGCGCAATGTGGACGCGTGGCTGCCGGACACGAAAAGCGCGGCGCCCTTGCGGCGTTTGCAAAATGAAATGCAGATGCTGCTTTACACGCATCCCTTCAATGACGAGCGGGAGGCGCGGCGCCAGTTGCCGGTCAATTCGTTCTGGATCAGCGGCACCGGGGATTTGCCCGCCGGATTCGGGGAAGCCCTCACCCCCGCCCTCTCCCGGACGGAGAGGGGGCAGGTCAAGGTGCCGCGCGATTTGGCGCAGGCGGTTTTCCGGGAAGACTGGGCCGGCTACGCGCAGGCCTGGGCCACGCTGGAAGCTGGCGACATTGCCGCGCTGCTGGACCGGCAGCGCGCCGGCGAGACGGTGCGGCTGACCTTGTGCGGCGACAGCAGCGCCCAGACCTTCGAGACGCACCGCGCCGGCCTGTGGACCAAAATTTCAAGCCTTTTCAGCCCCTTGCGCACGCTGGACGTGCTCAAGCAGCTATGAAAATCAAAGTAATCAACAATTTTTCAATCTCCACACCATGAAAATACAGGTACGCGACGTGCCCCCGCGCAGCCTCTGGGCGCTGCAGCAGGCCGGCATCCATCCCCTGCTGGCGCAGCTGTATGCCGCGCGCGGCGTGCACGGGCCCGACGAACTCGACGACGGGCTGGCCCGGCTGCTGCCGCCGCCATCGCTCAAGGGCACGCGCGAAGCGGCCATCCTGCTGGCCGATGCGATGGCCGCCGGCAAGAAAATCTGCGTGGTCGCCGATTACGACTGCGACGGCGCCACCGCCTGCGCCGTGGCGCTGCGCGGACTCAAGCTGCTGGGCGCGCAGCATGTCAGCTACCTGGTGCCCGACCGCATCGTGGACGGCTACGGCTTGAGCGCGCCGATTGCCGAGCGGGTGAAAGCGCTGGGTGCCGATGTGCTGGTGACGGTGGACAACGGCATTGCCAGCATCGACGGCGTGGCCAGAGCCAGGGCGATGGGCCTGCAGGTGCTGGTGACCGACCACCATTTGCCCGCATTGTTCAACGAGCACATCGCCCTGCCCGATGCCGACGTGATCGTCAACCCGAACCAGCCCGGCTGCAGCTTCGAGAGCAAGTCGATTGCCGGCGTCGGCGTGATGTTCTACGTGCTGCTGGCGCTGCGGGCCGAACTGCGCGAGCGTGGCGCCTTCACCGCCAGCGAGCAGCCCAAGCTGGACACGCTGCTGCCGCTGGTGGCGCTGGGCACGGTGGCCGATGTGGTGAAGTTAGATGCCAACAACCGCCGGCTGGTCGCGCAGGGCCTCAAGCGCATCCGGGCCGGCGCCCTGCCCGCCGGCATTGCCAGCCTGTTCAAGGCCGCCGGCCGACAGGCGCCTGCCGCAACGACTTTCGATTTCGGCTTCGCCCTCGGCCCGCGCATCAACGCCGCCGGCCGGCTGGCCGACATGACGCTGGGCATCGAATGCCTGCTGACCGATGATCCAGCACGCGCCGACGAGCTGGCGCAGATGCTCGACGGCATCAACCGCGAGCGCCGCAGCATCGAGTCCGGCATGCGCGAGCAGGCGCAGCTGGCGGCCGACGCGATGATCGACGAGGACGAGGAGCCGCCACCGGCCATCGCCATCTTCGACCCGGACTTTCACGAAGGCGTGGTCGGCATCGTCGCCTCGCGCATCAAGGACAGGCTGCACCGGCCGACCTTTGTGTTTGCCGCCAGCCAGGCGCCGGGCAAGGAGCATGAGCTCAAAGGCTCGGGCCGCTCGATTCCGGGCTTTCACCTGCGCGACGCGCTCGACCTGGTCGCCAAGCGCCATCCTGGCGTGCTGCTGCGCTTTGGCGGCCATGCCATGGCGGCCGGCTGCACGGTTGCCGAGGAAAATTTCGAGGCTTTCGAGCACGGCCTGCAACAGGTGGCCCGCGAATGGCTGGACGCCGCCACCTTGATGCGCCGCCTGGACACCGACGGCCCGCTGGCGCCCGAATACCGCCGCGCCGACCTGGTCGATACGCTGCACAAGGAAGTCTGGGGCCAGGGCTTTGCCGCGCCGACCTTCAGCGAGGAGGTCGAGGTGGTGTCGCAGCGGCTGGTGGGCGACGACAAGCATTTGTCCCTGAAGCTCAAGCACCGGGGAGAGCCGGTGGACGGCATCTGGTTCGGCCACACCGACGCCCTGCCCGCGCGCGTCACGCTGGCGTTCCGGCTCGATACCAATGAGTGGAAAGGCGTGCGGCGCGTGCAGTTTCTCGTCGAAGCCGCGGAAATTCAGCCCCTCAAGCTGTAAGGGACTTGTCCGACGATTTTTAAGACGGGCTGCCTACAGCCGCAAACCCGCCCGGCGTCAATGATTCATGCCTATAAGGAGCCCGTTTCGGAGCATCCAGCATCCCAGAGAGGAAATCATGAACACCATTATTTACATCGTCGGCTTGGTCGTCATCATCGGCGTCATCCTGTCTTATTTCGGCCTGCGCTGAAACCGGCAAAAA
>JAQGMN010000236.1 GCA_028292345.1 Polaromonas sp.
AAAGGAAGGCGCCCTGCCGCGCCTACATTGGGGTGCGTGCATGCGTTTCGGCCTTGCAACGCCTCCACTCCATCACAGGGCAGCAAGCAATCCATGAAGCCAGCGTTTCACGACATCGACGAGCGTACCAACCTGACATCGAGCAACAAGTTCGAACTGCTGCTGTTTCGCCTGGGCGAGGCCGCCGGCTCCGGGCAGCGCGAGCTGTTCGGCATCAATGTGTTCAAGGTACGTGAAATCCTGGTCATGCCGCCGGTCACCAGCATGGCCAATGCGTCTCCCCACGTCATGGGCGTGGCCAATATCCGGGGACAGATCATTCCGGTCATCAACCTGCCGGCGGTGGTCGGCTGCACGCCGACGAATGGCCTGGCCATCCTCTTGGTGACCGAATTTGCCCGCAGCACGCAGGCCTTTGCGGTCGAGGAAGTCAGCGAGATCGTCCGGCTGGAGTGGCAGCAGGTGCTGTCCGCCGAAGGCCAGGGAGGCGGCCTGGTGACCAGCATCGCCCGGCTCGACGGCGATGTTGACAACACGCGGCTGGCGCAGGTGCTCGATGTCGAGCAGATCCTGCAGGATGTCATGCCGCCTGAAAAGCAGGCCCTGGGCGCGGCGCCGGGCGTGAAGGTGAGCCTGCCTGCGGGCACGGTCGTGCTGGCGGCCGATGATTCCGCCCTGGCCCGGTCGATGATCGAGCAGGGCTTGTCGTCCATGGGCGTTCCCTACATCATGACCAAGACCGGCAAGGAAGCCTGGGACCGGCTGCAGGCCATCCACACGCAGGCGCAGGCCGAGGGCATGACCGCGCACGACAAGGTCGCCCTGGTGCTGACCGACCTGGAAATGCCTGAAATGGACGGCTTCACCCTGACGCGCAACATCAAGGGCGATGCCCGGTTCAAATCGATTCCGGTCGTGATCCATTCCTCGCTGACCGGCGCGGCCAACGAAGGCCATGTGAAGGCGGTCGGCGCGGATGCCTATATAGCCAAGTTCGCCGCGGACGAACTGGCCGCCACGCTGCTCGAGGTCCTGTCGAGCCGCTAGATGCCATGCGTCGGCCCATAGGAATGGCCGCAGTGAAAGGCGATTTTCAAAACTATGCATTCCATGCATAAGTACCCATAAAGAAGGCCTTGGACAGTGGAGGTTGCGCGCACTAAGCTGCGCTACCTTCATTCGTTTTCACAAGGATTCTTCATGTCATCAACTTCCGCCGAAGGCGAAAGCGCGCTCGCACCGGCTTCCGCCGTTCCGTCCTACCTGCAAGCCGACAACCTCGGGCCGTGGGGCAACTACCTGCAGCAGGTGGACCGCGTCATTCCGCACCTGGGCAACCTGGCGCGCTGGGCCGAAACCCTCAAGCGGCCCAAGCGCATCCTGATTGTCGATGTGCCGATTCACATGGACGACGGCACGGTGGCGCATTTCGAGGGCTACCGGGTGCAGCACAATGTCTCGCGCGGCCCCGGCAAGGGCGGGGTTCGCTTTCACCAGGACGTGACCTTGTCCGAGGTCATGGCGCTGTCGGCCTGGATGTCGGTGAAGAATGCGGCGGTCAATGTCCCCTACGGCGGCGCCAAGGGCGGCATCCGCGTCGATCCGAAAAAGCTCTCACGCGGCGAGCTGGAGCGCATGACGCGCCGCTACACCAGCGAGATCGGCATCATCATCGGCCCCAACAAGGACATTCCGGCGCCGGACGTCAACACCAACGAGCAGATCATGGCCTGGATGATGGACACGTACTCCATGAACACCGGCTCGACGGCGACCGGCGTGGTCACGGGCAAGCCGGTCGATCTGGGCGGCTCGCTGGGCCGGCGCGAAGCCACCGGGCGCGGCGTGTTCACGGTGGGCACGGAAGCGGCGCGGCACATCGGCCTGGACATCGCCACGGCGCGGGTGGCGGTGCAGGGTTTTGGCAACGTGGGCGGCGTGGCCGGCAAGCTGTTTGCCGAAACCGGCGCCCGCATCATTGCCGTGCAGGACCATGGCGGAACGATTTTTTGCGAAGCCGGGCTGGACGTCCCCGCCCTGCTCGCGCATGTCGCGAGCACCGGCAGCGTGGCCGGTTTTGCCAAGGCCGAGGTGATTGCGAACGACTTGTTCTGGGAGGTGGACTGCGACATCCTGATTCCGGCGGCGCTGGAGCAGCAGATCACCGCCGCCAATGCCGGCCGCATCAAGGCGCGGATGGTCATCGAAGGCGCCAACGGACCGACCACGCCGGCGGCGGACGACATTTTGAAGGACCGCAATGTGCTGGTGGTGCCCGATGTGATCGCCAATGCCGGCGGGGTGACGGTCAGCTACTTTGAATGGGTGCAGGATTTTTCGAGCTTTTTCTGGGACGAGGACGAAATCAACGCCCGCCTGGTCAAGATCATGAAAACCGCTTTTGCCGCCGTCTGGCAAGTCGCGCAGGAAAAGCAGGTCAGCCTGCGCACGGCCACCTTCATTGTGGCCTGCCAGCGCATTTTGCACACGCGCGAACTGCGCGGCCTGTATCCCTGATCAGTCCCGACTTTCAGGCGGCAGGCGGTTGGCCCGTGTGCCGCCTGCCGTTGACCTCTACTGCAGGGTTTCCTTGAGAACGGCGAGCATGGGCAGCGGAAGGACCTCGATCCCCTCCTCCAGAAGCTCCACCGCCTCGCGCGTGCTGGCCTGGCCGCGGATGCTGCGCGCTTCGACCTCCCCATAGTGCATCCGGCGCGCTTCCTCGGCAAAGCGCGTCCCCATGTCTTCAGTCGCGGCCACCACCTGCCGCAGGGCGGTTAACAAAGCGGCCTGTGCGGCGGGCCCCGGCGCGGGGCTGGCCAAGCTTTCAGTCTGCTCAATGCGCTCCATTTCGCCTGTTGACGAAAGCTTTGCGCTCGAAAGCGCAGGCATCGTGGAGTTGCCGCGACCTGAAACGACATCCGGAGCCGGGTGGCCGCCGAAATTGAGCCGGGGCGCACTCGGCATTTTTTGAATGCCGGTGTCGGCACACAGGGGGCAGGTCATCAAGCCACGCTGCTGCTGATCCTGGAAGTCGTCCTCGGACCCGAACCAGCCTTCAAACGAATGCAGGCGCGAACAACGAAGATTCAGGACTTTCATGCGCGCAGTATGGCAAACCCCTCAAGGCTGCGTGGCCTGCCATTCCAATGTCCATGCGCCCGACAGCATGTTGTTCAACCAGAGCAGGCCAGCAAGTGTCTTGGCATCGGTCACGAGACCGCTGCCGCACCAGTTCATCAGTTCGTCGGGCGTGGCGCTGAAAACCTCCAAGAATTCACCGCTGTCGAGGTTTTGCTCGCCCGGCGTCAATCCGCGTGCAAACCAGATGTCGATGAATTCGGTGGAATAGGAAATGACGGGGTGCAGGACACCCGCCCTGGCCCATTCGCGCGCGGTATAGCCGGTTTCTTCCTGAAGTTCACGTTTGGCGCAAGCCAGGGGCGACTCGCCGGCATCGAGTTTTCCCGCAGGAAACTCGATCATCACGGCATGCAGCGGATAGCGGAACTGGCGCTCAAGCACCACGCGCCCATCGTCCAGCAGCGCCACGATCATCACCGCGCCGGGGTGGACCACATACTCGCGCGTGGTGTGCCGGCCATCGGGAAGGCTGACGGTATCGCGGCGGACCTGAAGAAAACGACCCGCCAGTATTTCATCCGAACTGAGCTGCTGTTCAGCCAGGTGCGAGTCGTCGCCGGCAACGCGCCCGGTTGGGCCAGATGGGTTCGTCATGATCGATGTTTGAACAGGTAGCGGTAGGTGAAGCCCGGAAATGCGAATGTCACGAAAAGCGTACCGGTGATGGCATAAAACTCCCAGCCCTGGGGTGCAATCTGACCATTTCGCTGTTCCAGATACAGGCCCACGCCACCGACCAGCAGGTACCAGACCACCAGTTCTGCCAGCCGGACGGCCAGGTTCTTGGGTGATTTGAGCGCATACACGGCAAACAGCCGGTTGCTGACGAACGGCATGTTGGCCATCAACAAGGCCAGCATCACCACCAGCCAAACCGACGCGGTCTGGTTCAAACTCAGACCCCGAGCGAGTTCACGATGCTGTTGATCGACTGGGCACACAGCGTCATCAGGCCACCAGGTGCAATGCCCAAAACCAGGAGCAAGGCGCCATTGATGGCCAGCACGATCCGCGCATCGGCCGGCGCATGGATCGGCTGGGCATTGTGGACGTGAGGCGCGTCGAAATACATGACCTTGATCACGCGCAGGTAGTAAAAAGCACCGATCAACGACATCATCACGGCAAACACGGCCAGAACCAAGTAGCTTGTGTGCCCCGACGAGATCAAGGCCTGCAGCACGCCGAGCTTGGCGTAAAAACCCACCAGCGGCGGCAGTCCGGCCAGGGAGAACATGCTCATCGCCATGACACCCGCGTACAAGGGGCTGCGCTGGTTCAAGCCGGAAAGGTCGGTGATTTCTTCAGACTCGTGTCCGTTACGGGCCAGCAGCAAAATGATGCCGAACGCGGCAAGCGTGGTCAGCACATACGTCAGGGCATAAAACATGGCCGCGCCGTAGGCCGATTCCGTGTTGAGCTGATTGCCGTTGACCACCCCTGCCAGCAGACCCAGCAGCAGGAAGCCCATCTGGGAAATGGTCGAAAACGCCAGCATTCGCTTGAGGTTGGTCTGGGCCACGGCGGCCAGATTGCCGATCAGCAAGGACCCGATCGCCATCAAGGCCAGCATCTGCTGCCAGTCAATCGCGAGCGGAAGCAGGCCTTCGACGAGCAGGCGAACCGTCATGGCAAATGCCGCCAACTGCGGCGCGCCACCGATGATCAAGGTGACGGCGGTGGGGGCGCCATGGTAAACGTCGGGCAGCCACATGTGAAACGGCACCGCACCCAGCTTGAACGCCAGCCCCGCCACGATGAACACCAGTCCGAACACCAGCACCTGGTGCTTGACCTGCCGGCTGGCAATGGCGTTGAAGACCTCATTGATGTTCAGCGAGCCGGTCGCGCCGTAGAGCATGGAGAGGCCGTAGAGCAGGAAGCCCGACGCGAGAGCGCTGAGCACGAAATATTTCATCGCCGCTTCGGTGGCCTGCGCATCGTCCCGGCGCAAGGCGACCAGCGCATAGCTGGACAGCGCCATCAATTCCAGGCCCATGTACAGCACCAGGAAGTTGTGGCCTGAAATCATCACGAACATGCCAAGCAGGGAAAACAGGCTCAGCGTGAAGAATTCACCACCGCGCAGCATGTCGCGGTCGGCGGCATAAGGCCGGCCATAGACAATCGTGACCATCAGGGCAACGCTTGAAAAGCATTTCATCCAGCTGCCCATGGGGTCCACCACCACCATGTTGCCGAAACCATAGAAGACCTGCCCGCCCAGGGCAGTATTGGCTTCCATGATGGCAACCACGCCCAGCGTCAGCAAGGTCAATGCATAGGTCAACGAGCGCCGTGGCGTCGTGACGCCCAGGTCCACCAGCGCGATGACGCAGGCCATAACCAAAAGAACGAGTTCGGGATAAACCGCGATCCAACTGAGTTTGTCAATCATCTGAATTCTTTGAGTTTTCTTAGTTCAGTTTCGAAAGCGCGACATGCCTGAGCAGATCAGCCACCGACGTGTTCATCACGTCGGTGAATGGCTTGGGATAAATACCCATGTAGAGCACCGCGACCGCCAGCAGCGCCAGCATCAGGAATTCGCGGCTGTTGATATCGATCAGTTTCTTGACGTTTTCATTCGTCACAGGTCCCAGGTACACGCGCTTGTACATCCAGAGCGTATAGGCCGCACCCGAGATCAAGGCGGATGCCGCCGCCAGGCCAATCCAGAAATTGGACTTGACCGCGCCCAGGATCACCATCCACTCGCCCACGAAGCCAGCCGTGGCCGGCAAGCCGCAATTGGCCATGGCAAACAGCAGCGCGAAGGCCGCGAATTTGGGCATGGTATTGATCACACCGCCGTAGCTTGCGATCTCGCGCGAATGCACACGGTCATAAAGCACGCCGATGCACAGGAACATGGCGGCGGACACAAAACCGTGCGCGATCATCTGGACAATGCCACCCGAGACGGTAAGGTCGTTGAACAGGAAAAAACCGAGTGTCACAAAACCCATGTGCGCGACCGATGAATAAGCGACCAGCTTCTTCATGTCGCGCTGCACCAGCGCCACCAAGCCCACATAGATCACGGCAATCAGCGAAAAAGCAATCATCAGCCACGCCCACTCGCGCGAAGCATCGGGCACGATCGGCATCGAAAACCGCAAAAAGCCGTAGGCGCCGAGCTTGAGCATGATCGCCGCCAGCACGGCAGAGCCGCCGGTGGGCGCTTCGACGTGGACGTCAGGCAGCCAGGTATGCACCGGGAACATTGGAACCTTGACAGCAAAGGCGGCAAAGAACGAAAAGAAAAGCAGGGTTTGCGCCGTGCCCGACAGGGGCAGCTTGTGCCACGCCAGGATATCGAAACTGCCGCCCGACTTGTTGTACAGAAAGATCAGTGCGACCAGCATCAGCAGCGAGCCGAGCAGCGTGTACAGGAAAAACTTGAAGGCTGCGTAGATCTTGTTGGGCCCACCCCAGATGCCAATGATCAGGTACATCGGAATCAGGGTGGCTTCAAAGAAGACATAAAAAAGCATGCCGTCCAGCGCGGCGAAGACGCCAATCATCAGGCCGCTCAAAATCAAAAACGAGGCCATGTACTGGTTGACCCGTGTCGTGATGGATTCCCAGCTGGCGATGATCACCACCACGTTGATGAATGCGGTCAGCAGCACGAACCACAGGGATATGCCGTCCACGCCCAGGTGGTAGTTCATGTTGAAACGTGGAATCCAGCTGCTCTTCTCAACGAACTGCATGGCCGAGGTGCCTAACTGGAAGCCGTCATACAGCGGCAGCGTGACCAGAAAACTGATGATGGCGCCAATCAGTGCGATCCAGCGCACGGTACGCGCCTGATTTTCCCGACCCAGGGCCAATAAACCGATGCCAATAAAAATCGGCACCCAGATGGCAAGGCTCAACAATCCCATTTTTTCTCTTCCTTCTTCTTCTACTACTAGATTGTTTTTATCGGTTGAGCCAGACGAAATACGTCATCAACACAAAGATGCCAATAATCATTCCAAAAGCATAGTGATAGATATAGCCCGACTGCAGCCGCCTGACCATGCCCGACACCCAGCCAACCAGTTTCCAGGAACCGTTCACCAGCGCGCCGTCGATCAGCATCTGGTCCCCAACCTTCCAGAATACGGTACCGAGTCCGCGCATGCCGCGGGCAATGACGTTTTCATTGAACCAGTCCAGGTAGTACTTGTTTTCAAGAAGTTGGTAGACCGGGCTCAGGTTGCGCTTGATGGCGGTCGGCAAGGCGGGATTGACCATGTACATGTAGTAGGCCAGCACGACGCCCGACAGGGCAAGCCAGAAGGGTGGGGCCGTCAAGCCGTGCGTTGCCATCTGGACAGGCCCGTGAAACAGCGCGGCCAGCTCTTCCATGGCAGGATGGCGTTCAAGGTTGACAAAAATCGCACCCTTGAAAAAGTCTCCGAACAGCATCGGCTCCATCGTGACAAAACCGATGATGACCGACGGAATGGCCAGCAAAACCAGCGGCAGGGTCACGACCCACGGAGATTCGTGAGGCGCGTGGTGTTCACCATGATGGCCATGGTTGTCATGCGCATCATGGTGGGCCTCGGGATTCCGGTCATAGCGTTCCTTGCCGTGGAACACCAGAAAGTAAAGGCGAAATGAGTAGAATGCTGTCACAAAAACGCCTGCCAGCACTGCAAAATAGGCAAAGCCACTGCCCCAAAGGTGGCTCTCTGCCACGACTTCAATGATGCTGTCCTTCGAGTAAAAACCCGAAAAGAAGGGAGTTCCGATCAGGGCAAGCGAACCCAGCAGGAAAGTGATCCAGGTGATCGGCATGTACTTGCGCACGCCACCCATCCAGCGAATATCCTGGTTGTGGTGCATGCCGATGATGACCGAACCGGCTCCCAGAAAGAGCAATGCCTTGAAGAACGCATGCGTCATCAGATGAAACACCGCCACCGAATAAGCCGATGCGCCCAGCGCCACGGTCATATAGCCCAGTTGCGACAGTGTGGAATAAGCAATGACCCGCTTGATGTCGTTCTGGATGATGCCCAGAAAGCCCATGAACAGTGCGGTAATCGCGCCGATCACCATGATGAAACTCAAGGCGGTATCGCTGAGTTCAAACAGCGGTGACATTCGCGCCACCATGAAAATACCGGCCGTCACCATGGTCGCGGCATGGATCAGCGCCGAGATCGGCGTTGGGCCTTCCATGGAATCGGGCAGCCATACGTGCAGAGGGAACTGGGCCGACTTGCCCATGGCACCAATGAACAGGCAGATGCAGATCACCGTAATCAGCATCCAGCCTGTGCCTGGAAATGTCAGTCTGGACAGTTCGTCCGCCTTGGCGAAGGCTTCGCCATAGTTCAGCGTGCCTGCATAGGCAGCGATCAGCGCAATTCCAAGAATGAAACCGAAGTCGCCGACCCGGTTCACCAGAAAAGCCTTCATGTTGGCGAAAATGGCGCTGGGCTTGTTGAACCAGAAACCGATCAGCAGATAAGAAACCAGACCCACTGCTTCCCAGCCAAAGAAGAGCTGGAGCATGTTGTTGCTCATCACCAGCATCAGCATGGAAAAGGTAAACAGAGAAATGTAGGCAAAGAAACGGTTGTAGCCCGCATCTTCTTCCATGTAGCCGATGGTGTAGATGTGAACCATGAGCGAGACAAAAGTTACCACGCACATCATCATGGCGGTCAGGCCGTCCACCAGAAAACCGACTTCCATTTTCAGGTTGCCCACCGTCATCCAGGTGTAAAGCGTTTCGTTGAATCGTGCACCATCAATCACAACACTTTGCAGCGTCATGGCGGAGAGGATGAAAGCCACAAATACACCGAAAATGGTCAAGGTGTGCGCAAGACGGCGCCCTATCCAGTTGCCACCAAACGTGGTTCCCAGAATACCGGCGAACAGCGCGCCAGCCAGAGGTGCCAGCGGAACGGCCAGCAACGTCGATGCGGAAAGGGTTTGGCTCATTGTTTAACTGCCCGTAGGGCCGCCCCAAGGGCGGTTAGCGCCCCCTCGGGGGGCAGCGAATACACGAAGTGAGAAGCGTGGGGGCTCATGGTTTAACCCTGAAGCGTGTTGAGTTCGTCGACGTTGATGGTGGACTTGTTACGGAACAGGAGCACCAAGATGGCCAGGCCAATGGCGGATTCGGCCGCTGCGACGGTCAGAATGAAAAACACAAATACCTGGCCGGCCATGTCGTTCAGATAGTAGGAAAAAGCCACGAAATTCATGTTCACAGCCAGCAGCATGAGCTCGATGGCCATGAGAAGCACGATCAAATTTTTTCGGTTCAGGAAAATACCAATGACCGACAGGGCAAACAGCATGGCGCCCAGCGAAAGAAAATGTCCAAGCGTGAGCATCATTGTTTTTTTCCCTCGACGGATGGGGTGGGTGCGATCTCGGGCACGGCAACCACTGATTTCATCTTGACCAGCCTGACACGGTCATGTGCTTTCACGCGGACCTGGTCTGCTGGATTGGTCCGTTTGGAATCCTTGCGCTCGCGCAAGGTCAGCGCAATGGCGGCAATAATGGCCACCAGCAAAATAACGGCGGCAATCTCAAGTGGATAAATGTATTGAGAGTACAGGACCTTGCCCAGTTCCTTGGTGTTGGAAACCTGTGTCGCAATATCTGCGGAGGCAGCCCCGACGGACCCCCCTTTCGGTGGATCACGAAACCCCCCCATCAGCACATAGGACATTTCCAGGGCAATGACAGCCCCGACTGTTCCGGCCAATGGAAAATGCCGCCAGAATCCCTTGCGCACGCTGTCCAGGTTGATGTCCAGCATCATGACGACGAAAAGGAAAAGCACCATCACCGCACCCACGTAGACCAGCACCAGGGTGATCGCCAAGAACTCGGCCTTGAGCAAAATCCAGATAGCCGCCGCCTGGAAAAACGCCAGCACCAGAAAAAGTGCAGCATGCACCGGATTGCGGGCTGTGATGACGCGAAACGCCGCAAAAAGCAGTATTGCGGCAAATACGTAAAAAAGACCTGTTTTAGCGTCCATGTTGAAGGGGATTCTTTCTACTTACAAAAGCGGTCAGTGGAGCAAGGGATCTCAGCGGTATTTGGCATCTGCTGCGCGGTTGGCAGCAATCTCGCTTTCGTAACGGTCACCCACGGCAAGCAGCATCTCCTTGGTGAAATACAGGTCGCCCCGCTTTTCACCGTGGTACTCCAGAATGTTTGTTTCGACGATTGAATCCACCGGGCAGCTTTCTTCGCAAAAGCCGCAAAAAATGCATTTGGTGAGGTCGATGTCGTACCGTGAGGTGCGGCGACTTCCGTCCTCGCGAACGTCGGACTCGATGGTGATTGCAAGCGCTGGACAGACCGCCTCGCAAAGCTTGCAGGCAATACACCGCTCTTCTCCATTTTCATACCGGCGCAATGCGTGCAGGCCACGAAAACGCGGGCTCAATGGGGTTTTTTCTTCAGGAAACTGAATTGTGATTTTGCGGCTGAACATGTACTTGCCGGTTAAGGCCATGCCCTTGAACAATTCGGTCAACATGAAGCTTGAAACAAAATCCTTGACGGATGTGACAGCAGACATGACTTTTCGCCTATTTCCAGATGTTGTAAGAGGTCTGCATCCAGGCCCCGACGACCACCAGCCAGACCAGGGTCACTGGTATGAAGATTTTCCAACCCAGACGCATGATCTGGTCGTAGCGGAAACGTGGAAAGGTTGAACGAACCCACAGAAAAATGGTGACGACCACGAAGGTCTTCAGTCCCAGCCAGATCCAGCCGGGAATCCAGTTGAAGAATGCATGGTCGATTGGCGACAGCCAGCCGCCAAGGAACAGCAGCACACAAAGGACGGACACCAGAATCATGTTGGCATATTCAGCCAGGAAGAACATGGCAAACGACATGCCGGAGTATTCCACCATGTGACCAGCCACGATTTCGGATTCGCCCTCCACCACGTCGAACGGATGACGGTTGGTTTCTGCCAGACTGGAGATGAAATACACCACAAAGATCGGCAGCAAGGGCAGCCAGTTCCATGACAGAAAGGTCAGGCCCCTGCTGGCGGCCATGCCCGAGCCCTGGCTCATGACGATGTCGGTCATGTTCAGGCTACCGGAAACCATGAGCACCACCACCAGGCAAAAGCCCATGGCGATTTCATAGCTCACCATCTGAGCCGACGCACGCATCGCACCCAGAAATGCATACTTTGAGTTCGAGGCCCAGCCCGCAATGATGACGCCGTAGACTTCAAGCGACGTGATGGCCATGACAAAAAGCAATCCCGCATTGACATTGGCCAGCGCCACATCCGGTCCAAAGGGAATCACCGCCCAGGCTGCGAGCGCAGGCATGATGGTCATGATCGGACCCAGCACGAACAAGCCTTTGCTGGCCGCTGTGGGAATGATGATTTCCTTCGTCAACAGCTTGAGCGCATCGGCAATCGGCTGCAGCAAGCCAAACGGTCCGATGCGGTTGGGTCCGACGCGAACCTGGGTAAAGCCGATGGCTTTTCTTTCCCACAATGTCAGGTAGGCCACGCATCCCATCAAGGGTGCCAGCACTGCCACGATCTTGATCAGCACCCAGAGCACCGGCCAGACGGTAGCGGGCCAGATGCCGCCCATCAGGCCCTGTCCCGTCGCGTACATTCCATCAATCATGCGCTTGCCCCCTCAAAATTCACAGCCTTGCGCGCATCGGCGGTAAGCTGAAGCGAAGTGGCGCGCCTGACCAGACCGTCGAGTTGGTAAATGCTCGCTACCACTGGCGCAGGGCTGGCCACGGCGGCGACTTCGATCTCGCGCTGAATGGCGTTGCCTAGGCGATCCGGCGACACATGACCGGCATCAGCATTGGGAATGCTCTTGAACACGTCGTTGGACGATTCAAAGTTGAAGCCAGGCAGCCCCAGCAGATTGGCCAGCACACGCAGGACTTTCCAGGCTGGGCGCGTTTCACCCCGGGGTTTGACAACAGCATGAAAACTCTGGATGCGGCCTTCGGCATTGATGAAAGTGCCTGGCGTTTCCGTGAAAGGCGCAATCGGGAGCAGCACATCGCTGAAACCCATGTTGGCCTTGAACGGGCTCAGCGTGACAACCATCTGCGCCGAATTCAGTGACGCATTGGCTTGGACGCCGGCGGCTGAATCAAATTCAGGTTCGTTGTTCAAAAGGATCACCGCCTTGAGCCTGCCGTCGAGCATCTGGCCGGCGTTCAAGCCCCCACTGAGCGGCAGTGCGCCAACGAATTGCGCGCCGACGGTGTTCGCAGCCTCGGTCAGGTAACCCACGCTGGCTGCGCATTGCTCACCGATCCAGTTGGCGATGGCCAGCAGGCTGGAAGCGTTGACATGATGCGCAGCGGCATTGCCCAGCAAGATCGCCTTGCGCTCACCACTCATCAAGGACGCAGCGATTGCTTTTGCGGCATCGCTGGCTTGGCCAGATGCGGGAGCGGCAACACCCTTCTCCGCAGCAATTGCCACGGCAACATCCGCCAGCGCCTGCGCCCAGCTTTCGTGGGATGTCAGCGACGAATGGGTGACAGGCATAGCCCATGCATCCGCAAAGGGCAGTTCAGTGGTCGAATTAACGGTGCTCAGCACACAGCCATTGCGAACGGCCTGACGGATGCGCAGTGCGAACAAGGGATGGTCCTTGCGCAGGCTGGAACCCACCACAAGGACGCGCTGCAGCTGGGACAACGATGCAATGGAGGTGCCCAACCATTGAATGGACGATGAAGGAGTGAAATCGGCATGCCGCAAACGGTAGTCGATGTTTTCGCTGCCCAGTCCGCGCATCAACGAAGCGGCAAGGTGCAGTTCTTCAATCGTGCTGTGCGGACTGGCCAGCGTGCCAATGGTGTCGGCGCCATACTCTGACTTGATCTGTTTCAGGCCATTGGCCACGTATTCGAGTGCTGTCTGCCAGTCAACCGCTTTCCATTCACCGCCCTGCTTGAGCATCGGGCTGAGCAGACGGTCGTCGGTATTCAGGGCTTCGTAGGAAAACCGGTCGCGGTCTGCGAGCCAGCATTCGTTGACAGCTTCGTTTTCAAGCGGAAGCACGCGCATGACCTTGTCGTGCTTGACTTGAACAATCAGGTTGGTGCCGGTCGAGTCATGCGGACTGACCGATTTTCGGCGCGACAGTTCCCAGGGCCGGGCACTGTAGCGAAACGGCTTGCTGGTCAGCGCACCGACCGGGCACAGGTCGATCATGTTGCCGGACAGTTCAGAATCCACCGACATGCCGACAAAAGTCTCGATTTCGGCATGCTCACCGCGGTGCGACATACCCAATTCCATGACGCCAGCCACCTCTTGCCCAAAACGGACGCAGCGGGTGCAATGAATGCAGCGGCTCATCTCCTGCATGGAAATGAGAGGGCCCACATCCTTGTGGAACACGACGCGCTTTTCCTCTTGGTAGCGCGATTCACCGGCCCCGTAGCCAACCGCCAGATCCTGCAATTGGCATTCGCCGCCCTGGTCACAGATGGGGCAATCGAGTGGATGGTTGATCAGCAGGAATTCCATCACGCCCTTCTGGGCGCGAATGGCTTTGTCGTTCTTGGTATGAACGACCATGCCTTGCGTGACCGGCGTGGCACAGGCGGGCATGGGCTTGGGCGCCTTCTCGACATCCACAAGGCACATCCTGCAATTGGCCGCAATGCTCAACTTCTTGTGGTAGCAAAAATGAGGTATGTAGGTGCCCGCTTTTTCCGCAGCATGCATCACCGTGCTGCCTTCGAGCACTTCGACTTTTTGGCCGTCTAGTTCTATTTCAACCATATTCTTTTTCTTTCCGCAACTCAGGCCTGCGCCACAGCGCGGTTGGCAGACTGGACCGCACTGAGATCCACGGCAGTTGCTGATGCACTTTTTGGAATCATCGCTTCAAACTCATGACGGTAATGCTTGATCATGGCGCGGACCGGCATCGCTGCGGCATCCCCCAGGGCGCAAATGGTTCGACCCTGGATGTTGTCGGCGACCGAATTAAGCAGGTCAAGATCACTGGCGCGACCCAGCCCCTTGTGGATGCGGTCCACCACACGCCACAGCCAGCCCGTGCCTTCGCGGCAAGGGGTGCATTGGCCGCAAGACTCATGCATGTAAAAATACGAAAGTCGCTTCAGGGACTCGACCATGCAGCGCGAATCGTCCATTACGATCACTGCGCCCGAGCCCAGCATGGACCCGGCCTTGGCAATGGAATCGTAGTCCATGGTGCAGTCCATCATGATGGACGCTGGCAACACCGGCGACGATGATCCACCGGGAATCACAGCCTTCAGCGTGCGGCCCTTGCGAACTCCACCGGCCAGTTCAAGCAACTTGGAGAACGGCGTGCCCATCGGCACTTCATAATTTCCAGGCCATTCGACATCACCGGAAACCGAATAGATCTTGGTGCCCCCATTGTTTGGCTTGCCACACTCCAGATAAGCAGCACCACCGTTGCGGATGATCCATGGCACGGCAGCAAAGGTTTCGGTATTGTTGATGGTGGTGGGCTTGCCGTACAGGCCAAAACTCGCCGGGAACGGCGGCTTGAAGCGCGGCTGGCCCTTTTTGCCTTCCAGCGACTCCAGCAGTGCGGTTTCCTCACCGCAAATATAGGCGCCGAAACCATGCGATGCATGAAGCTGGAAATTGAAGTTGCCGCCCAGAATCCCATCGCCCAGCAGGTTGGCAGCACGCGCTTCATCCAGCGCTTCTTCAAAGCGTTGGTAAGTGCCGAATATTTCACCATGGATATAGTTGTAACCCACGCTGATCCCCATGGCATAGGCGGCAATCGCCATGCCCTCGATCACGCTGTGCGGGTTGTACTGCATGATGTCGCGGTCCTTGCAGGTACCCGGTTCGCCTTCATCCGAATTGCAGACCAGGTACTTCTGGCCCGGGAACTGGCGCGGCATGAAGCTCCACTTCAGCCCGGTCGGAAAGCCTGCACCGCCCCGACCCCGCAAGCCGCCGGCCTTCACTTCGGCAATGACCTGATCGGGTGTTAAGCCGGCACCACCGTCCTGGCCGAGAATCTTGCGAAGTGCCTGGTAGCCGCCACGCGCTTGATAATCGGCAAGGTGCCAGTTGCTGCCATCAAGGTCGGCAAGAATTTGGGGATTGATGTGCCGTCCGTGAAAGCAGGTCTGCACACCGGTGGCAGCAAATTGCGCCAGCACCGACTGAGCTGCTGCATTAGCATTGGAATGTGATGGGAGCGTCATAGACTCAAGCCTCCGCCGATTTCAGACCGTCAACAAGCTGGTCCAGTTTTTCGTTGCTCATGAAACTGCACATGTGGATGTCGTTCACCAGCATCACAGGCGAGTCGGCACAGGCGCCCAGGCATTCAGACTGTTGCAGTGTGAACAGACCGTCCGCCGTGGTTTCGCCCATCGCAATGCCGAGTTTTTGCTCAAGGTGGTGCAGCGCCTTGCTGCCATCGCGCAACTGGCAAGGAAGGTTGGTGCAGACATTGAGCTTGTACTTGCCCACCGGCTGCTGGTTGTACATGTTGTAAAACGTCGTGACTTCGTGCACGGCAATCGGCGCCATGGCCAGGTACTCGGCTACCAGTTTTTCGCTTTCGGCGCTGACAAAGCCCTGCTCCTGCTGCACGATCTGCAGACAGGCCATCACAGCCGACTGCTTCTGGCTGGCCGGGTATTTGGCGACCTCGCGGTCAAAAAGCGTTTTGGTTTGTTCAGAAATCATGGAAGAAGTCATGCAGTTAGCGGTCAATTTCACCGAACACGATGTCCATCGTCCCAATCACGGCGACGGCATCGGCAATCATGTGGCCACGCGACATTTCATCCATGGCGGCCAGATGGGGAAAGCCCGGCGGCCGGATTTTCAAGCGATAAGGCTTGTTCGCGCCGTCGCTGACGATGTAGATGCCGAACTCGCCTTTGGGATGCTCGACGGCTGCATAAGCCTCGCCTTCGGGCACATGAAAACCTTCGGTGAACAGCTTGAAATGGTGAATCAGCTCTTCCATGTTGGACTTCATGGATTCGCGGTTCGGAGGCGCCACCTTGTGATTGCTGGTAATGACCGGGCCCGGGTTGGCACGCAGCCAGTCAACGCACTGCTTGATGATGCGGTTGGACTGGCGCATCTCGGCGACCCGAACCAGGTAGCGGTCATAGCAGTCACCGGTCTTGCCAACCGGAATGTCGAAGTCCATCTGCTCATAGACTTCATAAGGCTGCTGCTTGCGCAAATCCCAGGCAAAACCCGAGCCCCTGAGCATCGGACCGGTAAAGCCGAGGTTGAGCGCGCGTTCGGGCGACACCACGCCGACCCCAACCGTGCGTTGCTTCCAGATGCGGTTGTCGGTCAGCAGAGTTTCGTATTCATCG
Source organism: Polaromonas sp. (assembly GCA_028292345.1). Lineage (GTDB taxonomy): Bacteria > Pseudomonadota > Gammaproteobacteria > Burkholderiales > Burkholderiaceae_C > Polaromonas. The sequence continues at coordinate 16,519 of JAQGMN010000236.1, forward strand.
ACCAGTTTCGGAAACTTCTTCACGAAATCGTCAATGAAATCGAGTAGCGAGCCCTGGCGGTTCTCGTTCAGGGCCTCGATCGCCTTGGCATTGCGGATCTTGTTGACCTTGTACTGTGGCATGCTTTCAGGCAGGTCGCGGTACACACCGCCCGGGCGGAAATAAGCCGCATGCATGCGGGCGCCTGACACCGCCTCGTACATGTCGAACAGCACTTCGCGTTCGCGAAAGCAGTAGATCAGCATGTTCATTGCGCCGCAGTCCAGGCCGTGCGCGCCCAGCCACATCAGATGATTCAGCAGCCGGGTTATTTCCGAGAACATCACCCGGATGTATTTCGCACGGACCGGCACATCGACATCCAGCAGTTTCTCAATCGCCAGGCAATATGCATGCTCGTTGCACATCATGGAGACATAATCGAGGCGGTCCATGTAAGGCAGCGACTGGATGTAGGTCTTGCTTTCAGCCAATTTCTCGGTCGCACGGTGCAGCAGACCGATGTGCGGATCGGCACGTTGTATCACTTCGCCGTCAAGTTCCAGCACCAGGCGCAAGACACCGTGCGCAGCCGGATGCTGCGGTCCAAAATTGAGCGTGTAGTTTTTGATTTCAGCCATGTCGTATCTCTTGCGAAAACCGCCTATTGAAGACCGCCGTAGTTTTCCTCGCGAATCACGCGCGGAATCATCTCGCGGGGCTCGATGGTGACAGGCTGATAGATCACGCGTTTCTGCTCCGCGTCGTAGCGCATTTCCACATGGCCGGTGGTCGGAAAATCCTTGCGAAAGGGATGGCCGATGAAACCGTAGTCGGTCAGAATGCGGCGCAGGTCGTTGTGCCCTTCGAAAACGATGCCGTAAAGGTCGAAAGCTTCACGCTCGAACCAGTTGGCCGAACTCCAGACACCATTGACCGAATCAACGACAGGGAAATCGTCGTCGGGACAAAACACCTTGAGGCGCACCCGCTGATTGAGGCTGACCGACAGCAGGTGCGACGAGACGCAGTAACGCAGTCCGTCATATTGGCCGTTTTTGTATTCGGAATAATCCAATCCGCAGAGATCCATCAGTTGCTCGAATTTGCAGCCAGGCGCATCGCGAAGCAATGTGGCGACTGCCAGGTAGTCGACAGCCGACACCGTGACCGTGATTTCTCCAAGAGCAATCTTGACACTTTTAGCCTTGTTGCCCAGCACCGATGCAATGGTTTCACCCAACTGCGAGATTGAAACGGGAGGCGAAGACAATGACATCAGGCCCTCGCGATCGTGTTGGTGCGACGAATTTTTTGTTGCAACTGAATGATGCCGTAGAGCAATGCCTCGGCAGTCGGCGGGCAACCCGGCACATACACATCCACCGGCACGATCCGGTCGCATCCGCGAACCACGGAGTAGCTGTAGTGGTAATAACCACCCCCGTTGGCGCACGACCCCATGGAAATGACCCAACGCGGCTCGGCCATCTGATCGTAGACCTTGCGTAGCGCCGGACCCATCTTGTTGCACAGGGTGCCAGCAACGATCATCAGATCGGATTGACGCGGACTGGGCCGAAACAACATCCCAAATCGGTCGATGTCGTAACGCGCAGCACCGGCGTGCATCATTTCCACGGCGCAGCAAGCCAGACCAAAGGTCATGGGCCATAGCGAGCCGGTCTTGGCCCAGTTGACCACCGAGTCGTAGCTCGTGGTCACAAAGCCTTCTTTGAAAACACCTTCAAGTGACATACCCGTACCCTTTTTGAAAAGCCCTTTCTAAGGCTTTTTCTTATTCCCAGTCCAGCGCGCCCTTTTTCCATTCATAGACAAAGCCTACGACCAGAATACCCAGAAAGACCATGACCGACCAGAAACCGAGCGGACCGATTTCCTTGAGAGAAACCGCCCACGGAAACAAAAAAGCAATTTCAAGATCGAAAAGAATGAACAGAATGGCGACCAGGTAATAGCGCACATCGAATTTCATGCGGGCATCTTCGAAGGCCTCGAAGCCGCATTCGTAAGGAGAGTTTTTTTCGCTGTCGGGCCGGACCGGCCCCAGCAAACGACCCATGACCATCGGCAATATACCGACTCCCACGCCCACCAGGATAAACAAGAGAACAGGAAGGTATTGGTCGAGGTTCATCGTGGATTTCAACTTCTGAAAAGCCACTCGCACAGCAGGCTGCGCAGATTACCTGCACAGCCTGTACGAGTTTACCGTTTGAGCCGAAAGCAGCCCATGCGGAACTGCTGCCGATGCTAGTCAATCTGGTGCGGACGGCGAGACTCGAACTCGCACAGCTTTCGCCACTACCCCCTCAAGATAGCGTGTCTACCAATTTCACCACGTCCGCGGTACTTACTTTTTTGCCTGGATGGCTTGAGGAAGCTTTGCAGCTTTTTGCTTTCCAGACACTCTCAGAGTTTACCCTGAAATGGAATGGCTTTTACCCTCAAGCGCTGGCTTTGTTGTCTTATTTCGTGGGGATCTGGGCTGCGCCGGAAGCCGGTACGGCGGGTGCTGGAGGAACCGCCACATTGGCCGAAGCCGGTGCCGCGGTGCCAGGAATCTGTGCTGCGCCCGGAGCGGGAAGTACAGGCGCCGTGACGGCCGCGCCCTCCAGAACGCTTGAGCCGGTGCGGGGCTGTTGGGCACTTCCAAAATAGGCGAGCATGAGGGTGCAGGCAAAAAACAGCGCGGCCAGGATACCGGTTGTGCGCGACAGGAAATTGGCGCTGCCACTGGCACCGAACAGGCTTCCGGACCCCCCGCTGCCAAAGGCCGCACCCATGTCGGCACCCTTGCCATGCTGGACCAGGATCAGGCCGACCATGCCCAGAGCCGAAAGCATTTGCACGGCCAGCACAGCAGTCAATAAAATATTCATGATTACTCCTAATTTAGTAGCAAACTGTGCTTATCAGACAAGCGCAGAAGCAATGATTTTCAAAAAATCCGGGGCTTTGAGGGAAGCGCCGCCAATCAGCCCGCCATCGATGTCCGGCTGGGCCAGCAAGGTGGCGGCATTGGCAGCGTTCATGCTGCCGCCATACAGGATCTTGATGCGGGCAGACTGGTCTGTAGCGGCCTTCAACTGGGCCCTGAGCACCGCATGCACGGCCTGGGCTTCTTCTGGGGACGCGGTCTTGCCCGTGCCGATGGCCCAGACCGGTTCATAGGCCACCACGACCTCGCTGATGCAGTGTCCATTGGCATGGATCACCGCTGCAAGCTGGCGCTTGACAATTTCTTCGGTGCGGCCGGCTTCACGTTCGGCCAGTGTTTCACCGACGCAAACGATGGGCGTGATGCCCGCTGCCAGCGCGGCCTTGGTCTTTTCAGCCACAAGCGCATCCGTTTCAGCATGGTACTGTCGCCGCTCCGAATGGCCCACGATGGCATAGCGGCAACCCAGTTCCTTGAGCATGGCCGCGCTGACCTCGCCGGTGTAGGCGCCCGAAGCGTGCGCCGAGACGTCCTGCGCGCCCATATCCAAAACCGACAAGGCCGGGTATTTCGATTTCAGCGACTGAACCTGCATCAAATACGGGCTGGGCACGCACACGGCCACTTCGCAGGACGGGCCTGGCGCCAGCCCTGCAGCAAGTGCCGCCAGCAGTTCTTCATTGGCAGCAAGGCTGCCGTTCATTTTCCAGTTTCCTGCAATCAGCTTTTTCATAGGGTTCTTTGGATATTGACTGCGGCTCACCAGGCCAGGACGATCTTGCCGATGTGCCGGTTCGATTCCATCAGGGTATGCGCATGGGCGGCATCGGTTGCGGCAAAGGTGCTGTGGATGACGGGCTTGATCGCGCCGCTGGCGATCAGCGGCCAGACCTTTTCCTTCAGCGCCGCAGCAATGGCCGTCTTGAACTCCAGCGAACGCGGTCGCAAGGTGGAACCAGTGATGGTCAGCCGTCTGCGCAGCACCAGGCCGGCATTGAACTCGGCCTTGACGCCGCCCTGCACTGCAATGATGACCAGCCGGCCGTCTTCGGCCAGACACTCGACTTCGCGGGACACATAGCTGCCGCCCACCATGTCGAGGATGACATCGACGCCCTGCCCGCTCGTCAGCGTCTTGACCTGTTCGACGAATTCACTGGTTTTGTAATTGATCGCATGGTCGGCACCCAGTGCCACGCAGGCGGCGCACTTGTCGTCCGTGCCCGCAGTCACGAGCACCGTGGCGCCCATGGCCTTGGCGATCTGGATGGCCGTCACGCCGATGCCGCTGGAGCCGCCCTGCACCAGCAGGGTTTCGCCTTGTTGCAGACGCGCGCGCTCGAAGACATTGCTCCACACAGTGAAGAAGGTCTCGGGCAGCGATGCCGCCTCGATGTCGCTCAGGCCTGCGGGCACCGACAGGCATTGCCCGACAGGCGCCACGCACAGTTCAGCGTAGCCGCCACCGGCCACCAGGGCGCAGATCCGGTCGCCGAGTTTCAGATTCGCAGCCGACATGGCCGCCGCATCGCCGCCGACGATCTCCCCGGCGACTTCCAGCCCGGGAATGTCGGACGCGCCGGGCGGCACCGGGTAGTTTCCGGTGCGCTGCAGCACGTCAGGACGGTTGACGCCGCTGGCACGTACGCGGATCAGCACCTCGCCGGCAGCCGGTACCGGGTCAGGACGGGTGCCCGCTTGCAGCACCTCGGGCGCGCCGAAAGAAGTGATTTCAATGACTCTCATGATGTTTCTCGGTCATTTGTGCCGCCAGCGCATGAGTTGTATGCGCTGACAGCTACAAAATCAATAGCAAATTACCGATCAGCCCTGTTGCGCGGGGCGGTCCAGCAAGGCCTTCATCGACAGCTTGACGCGGCCTTTTTCGTCGGTTTCCAGGACCTTGACCTTGATGATCTGGCCTTCCTGGAGGTAGTCGGTCACGCGTTCGACGCGTTCATGGGCAATCTGGCTGATGTGCAGCAGGCCGTCCTTGCCGGGCATCAGGTTGACCAGGGCGCCGAAGTCCAGAATCTTGGTGATGGCGCCTTCGTACACCTTGCCGATTTCGACCTCGGCGGTGATCTCGGCAATGCGGCGCTTGGCTTCGTCGGCCTTGGCGCTGTCGTTCGAGGCGATGGTGATGGTGCCGTCTTCCTCTATGTTGATCTGCGTGCCGGTCTCTTCGGTCAGCGCACGGATGACGGCGCCGCCCTTGCCGATCACGTCGCGGATCTTTTCGGGGTTGATCTTCATCACGTACAGGCGCGGCGCGAAGTCGGACACTTCGGCATTCGCCTGGCCCATGGCCTGCTGCATCTTGCCCAGGATGTGCATGCGGGCTACCTTGGCCTGGGCCAGCGCGACCTGCATGATTTCCTTGGTGATGCCCTGGATCTTGATGTCCATCTGCAGCGCGGTGATGCCGAACGTCGTGCCGGCCACCTTGAAGTCCATGTCGCCCAGGTGATCCTCGTCGCCCAGGATGTCGGTCAGCACGGCAAAGCGGTTGTCTTCCTTGATCAGGCCCATGGCGATGCCGGCCACATGCGCCTTCATGGGAACGCCGGCGTCCATCAGCGACAGGCAGCCGCCGCAGACCGAAGCCATCGACGAGGAGCCGTTGGATTCGGTGATCTCGCTGACCACGCGCATGGTGTACGGGAATTCTTCCTTCGACGGCAGCACGGCGATCAGAGCGCGCTTCGCAAGCCGCCCATGACCGATCTCGCGGCGTTTCGGGCTGCCCACGCGGCCGGTTTCGCCGGTGGCGAACGGAGGCATGTTGTAGTGCAGCATGAAGCGGTCTTCGTAGTCGCCGGAAAGCGCGTCGATGCGCTGCGCATCGCGCTCGGTGCCCAGCGTGGTGATGACCAGCGCCTGGGTTTCGCCACGGGTGAACAGGGCCGAGCCGTGGGTGCGTGGCAGCACGCGGTTGCGGATTTCGATGGCACGCACGGTGCGCGTGTCGCGGCCGTCGATGCGGGGTTCGCCGGCCAGAATCTGGCTGCGCACGATCTTCGCTTCGATGTCGAACAGCATGCCGTCCACGGCCACGCCGTCGAATTCAACGCCTTCGGCCTTCAGGCC
>JAQGMN010000284.1 GCA_028292345.1 Polaromonas sp.
GCCAGCATGCCGTTCATCAAGACCTGCGTCTGGCCCGCAATCGTGTCGGTGATCGCCTGCGAACCGCCCTTGTAGGGGATGTACTGCCATTTGGCGCCGCTGGCGCGCTCGACGGCCACGCCCGCCAGGTGCGGCGCGCTGCCCATGGCGGTGACCGCGAAGTTCAGCTCGGTTTTTTTCGACAGCGCCACCAGCTCCTTCAGGTTGCCGGCCTGCACCGAAGGATGCACCACGAGCAGATGCGGCGAATAGGCCAGCATGGTCACGCCGCGCAGGTCCTTGGACGGATCGAACGGCAGCTTGGTGTACACCGACGGGCTGATGGCCAGGGCGCCGGTGTCGCACAACAGCAGCGTGTAGCCGTCGGGCGCTGACTTGGCGACGAAATCGGCGCCCAGGTTGCCGTTGGCGCCGGCCTTGTTCTCGACGATGACGGACTGCTTGAGCGCCTCCGACAGGGGCTGGGCGATGGAGCGGGCAATGATGTCGGATGAGCCGCCGGGCGGGTACGGCACCACCAGACGGATCGGCTTGGCGGGCCAGGCGGGCGCTTGCGCATGGGCGGCACCGAGCCCGAGGGCCAGGGAAGCGCCCAGAAGGTCGCGTCGGTTGAGTGTCATGGGGTGTCTCCTGAGGAAAGGGGCAATGGGTAATGGCGGTGGCGGTTCAGGATCAGGCGACCGTGTGGTTGGCCATGATTTCCAGGCTGCGCACCAGCGCCGAATGGTCCAGGTCCTGCAGGCCGTTGGCGGCGCAGACCTGCATCAGCTGCGCGGCGCCGGCGGTTTGCGGCAGGGCGACACCCAGCGTTTTGGCGCCGGCCAGCGCCAGGCCCAAATCCTTCTGGTGCAGGCCGATGCGAAAGCCCGGGTTGAAGGTGCGCTTGATCATGCGCTCGCCGTGCACTTCCAGGATGCGCGACGCGGCAAATCCGCCCATCAGCGCCTCGCGCACCTTGGCCGGGTCGGCGCCGGCCTTGCTGGCGAACAGCAGCGCCTCGCCGACGGCGGCAATGTTCAGCGCGACGATGATCTGGTTGGCGACCTTGCAGGTCTGGCCGTCGCCGTTGCCGCCGACGAGCGTGATGTTCTTGCCCATCAGCTCGAACAGCGGCTTGACCCGTTCAAACGCTGCTTGCGGCCCGCCGACCATGATGGTCAGGCTGCCGGCCTTGGCGCCGACTTCGCCGCCGGACACTGGCGCATCGAGGTAGTCGCAGCCGAGCGCATTGACCTTGATCGCAAATTCCTTGGTTTCCATCGGCGAGATCGAACTCATGTCCACCACGGTCTTGCCCTGCGTCAAGCCGCTGGCCACGCCCTCGTCACCAAACAAGACCGTTGCCACATCGGGCGTGTCGGGCAGCATCAAAAAGACGATGTCGGCCTGTTGCGCGACCTCTTTGGCTGAACTGCAGGCCATTGCCTGGCCGGTCAGCAGGTCTGCCGGTACCTTGCCGCGGGTGGTCAGGAACACTTCGTGCCCCGCCTTGACCAGGTGCGCAGCCATCGGCGCGCCCATGATGCCCAGGCCGATAAAACCAAGCTTGCTCATTGAATGACTCCAGTCGGAATTTAAGAAAAAAGTTGAATTCAGTTGCGGTAGCGGTCGCACAGGGCCTGCGTGGCCGAGCGGAAAGCCCCGAGGTCGCTGCCAACGCCGACAAATGTGGCGCCCATCGCCAAATATCGGCGGGCATCCGCCTCGACCGGCGCCAGGATGCCCGCCGGCTTGCCGCAGGCCTTGGCATCGGCAAACACCGCCGCAATCACCGCTTGCACATCGGGATGGCCGGCATTGCCCAGGTGGCCCATGCAGGCGGCCAAGTCGGACGGCCCGACAAACAGGCAGTCCACGCCGTCGAGCGCGGCAATCTCGCGAGCGGCGGCGACGCCGGCCAGGTTCTCGATCTGCACCATCACGCAGATGTGCTCGTTGATCGACTTGAAATAATCAGGAATCGTGCCGTAGCGGTTGCTGCGCTGGGAAACAGAGACGCCGCGAATGCCTTGCGGCGGGTAGCGCGTGGCCGCGACGGCGCGCCGCGCTTCATCGGCGCTTTCGACAAACGGAATCAGGAAGTTGTAGAAACCGGCGTCCAGCAGGCGCTTGATTTCAACCGCATCGTTGCAGGTGGGCCGCACCACCGGCGCGCTGACGCTGTCCTTCAAGGCCATCAACTGCGGAATGAAGGTGGACACGTCGTTGGGCGAATGCTCGCCGTCGAGCAATATCCAGTCGAAGCCGGCCACGCCCAGGGCTTCGGTGGTGATGGCGCTGGACAGCGACGACCAGCAGCCGATCAATTTTTTGCCGGCCCGCAAGTCGCGCTTGAGGCTGTTGGGAAAACTCTGGTAAGGGATCACTTGTGTCATGGAAGTCCTTTGCAAGTTGGAATCGGAAGCCAGAAAATTCGCCTTCAGGGCAGCGTGTAAGCCGTCTTGACGATGGTGAAAAACTCCTGCGCATAGCGGCCCTGCTCGCGGGGGCCGTAGCTCGAACCCTTGCGCCCGCCAAACGGGACGTGGTAGTCCACGCCGGCCGTCGGCAGTTTGACCATGACCATGCCGGCCTGGCTGTGGCGCTTGAAGTGGCTCGCATGCTTGAGGCTGGTGGTGGCAATGCCGGCGGCCAGGCCGAACGGCGTGTTGTTGGTTTCAAACAGTGCGCCTTCATAGTCCTTGACGCGGATGATGCTGGCGACCGGGCCGAACACTTCCTCGCGGTTGATGCGCATGTCCGCCGTGGTGTCGGTCAGCAGCGCCGGCGCCATGAAAAAGCCGTCGGTGGGCAGCTTCAGGCGCTCGCCGCCGGCCACCAGCAGCGCGCCTTCGGCCTTGCCAATATCGACATAGCTCATGTCCTGCTCCAGCTGAGACAGCGACGACACTGGGCCGATGTCGATGCCGGCGGCCAGCGCATCGCCGACCTTGAGCGTAGCCATGCGCGCCTTCATCGCCTCAATGAATTTCGGGTAGATGCCTTCGGTCACGATCAGCCGGCTCGACGCGGTGCAGCGCTGGCCGGTGGAGAAAAACGCGCTCTGCACGCTGAGTTCCACGGCTTGCGCCAGGTCGGCATCGTCCAGGATGACTTGCGGGTTCTTGCCGCCCATCTCCAGCTGGATTTTCTTGAGCGTGACGGCGCACTGCCGGGCAATGCGGGCACCCACGCCCTGCGAGCCGGTAAAGCTGATGGCGTCCACCCCCGGATGGTTGACCAGCGGGTCGCCGATCACGCTGCCCCGGCCCATGACCAGGTTGAACACGCCGGCCGGAATGCCGCTGCGGCTGATGATCTCGGCCAGCGCCCAGGCGCAGCCCGGCACCAGGTCGGCGGGCTTCATCACGACGCAGTTGCCGTAGGCCAGCGCCGGCGCGATTTTCCAGGACGGAATCGCCATCGGGAAATTCCACGGCGTGATGATGCCGATCACGCCGACCGGCTCGCGGGTGATTTCCACGCCGATGCCGGGGCGCACCGAGGGCACGACCTCGCCGGTCAGGCGCAGGCATTCGCCGGCGAAGAACTTGAAAATATTGCCGGCGCGGGTGGCCTCGCCAATGCCCTCTAGCCGGGTCTTGCCTTCTTCTCTAGCCAGCAGCGTGCCCAGCTCCTCGCGCCGGGCCAGGATTTCGGTGCCGATCTTGTCGAGCGCATCGGCCCGCGCCTGGATGCCCGAGGTGGACCAGGCCGGAAAGGCGGCGCGGGCGGCCTGCACGGCGGCATCTAACTGCTCGGCGCTGGCCTGGGTATAGTCGCCGATCACGTCAAGCAGGTTGGACGGGTTGATGTTGGGCGAGTAGCTGGCGCCGGCAACCCATTGGCCGCCGATCAGGTTGTCGTGTGTCTGGGTCATGCTGATGTCCTTGGAAATAGTTGCGGCGGCTTATTGCGGGCCGAGGGTCTTGATCAGCGCGGCCAGCTCTTCCATCTCTGCGGGCTTGAGGTCGGTCAGCGGCGGGCGCACCGGGCCGGCGCCATGGCCGACGATAGTGGCGCCGGCCTTGACGATGCTCACCGCATAGCCCGGCACGCGGTTGCGCAACTCGAGATAGGGCATGAAGAAGGTCTTGAGCAGGTGGTGCTGCGT
>JAQGMN010000300.1 GCA_028292345.1 Polaromonas sp.
AATCTGGTCGGGGTGAGAGGATTCGAACCTCCGGTCTCTACGTCCCGAACGTAGCGCTTTACCAGACTAAGCTACACCCCGACTGGCCTTGACCCTCAGGAGCGCCTCACCAGCAATTGGGAAGCAAGTTGCTCCAGTGCATGACTGTAAGGGTTTTGGGGCAGGGTTTGCAAGGCATTCAGCGCACGCAGCGCTTCTGCCGCAGCGGCATCCCGGGTGGCCTGCAAGGCGCCGGTCTGCTGGACAATGGCAATGATCTGCGCCATCTGCCCCGTGCCTCCGGTTTCGATCGCCTGCCGGAGGGTCAGGCGCTCGGCTTCGGTGCCGCGCTGCATGGCGATGATCAGCGGCAGCGTGACCTTGCCTTCGCGCAAGTCGTCGCCCAGGTTCTTGCCCATCTCCAGCACGTCGCCGTCATAGTCGAGCACATCGTCGATCACCTGGAAAGCCGTGCCCAGCGCCTGTCCGTAGTCGGCGCAATGCTGCTCGACAGCGGGCGAAGACCCGGCCAGCAAGGCCGCCAGCCGGGCGCTGGCTTCAAACAGCTTGGCGGTCTTGGAGCGGATGACGCGCAGATAGCCTTCTTCACTCAGGCCGGCATCGTGCATGTTCATGAGCTGCAGCACCTCGCCCTCGGCAATCACATTGGTGGCTTCCGCCAGCGTTTCCATGATGCGCATCTCGCCGACTTCCACCATCATCTGGAAGGCGCGCGAATACAGAAAATCGCCGACCAGCACACTGGCCGGGTTGCCAAACACCTCGTTGGCAGTCGAGCGGCCCCGGCGCAGCGTGGATTCGTCGACGACATCGTCATGCAGCAAGGTGGCGGTATGGATGAATTCCACCACGGCGGCCAGGTTCAGGCGCTGGGGGCCGCGATAGCCCAGGGCGCCCGACATCAGCAGCACCAGGGCGGGCCGCAGCCGCTTGCCGCCGGCGGCAATGATGTACTGCGACACCTGGGCCACCAGAGGCACGTCGGATTCAAGGCGGCGGGCAATGATGGCATCCATGGCCCGCATGTCGTCGGCGATCAGGGCAAGGGCAGCAGCGGTACTGGAAGAATTGGCAGACAAAGGGAAATCCCGACGTTAAGTGTGGGCAGATTATAGAAAGCCAAGCGTGCCTTTATACGGCGTCAAACCGAACCGGTGAACATGCGGCTGTACATTTTTTAAGCGCAATGCTACAATCTTGGGCTCTGTGGAAATCCGTCCGCAGAACTCAATTTACGAGGGTTTACATGTACGCGGTCATAAAAACCGGCGGCAAACAATACAAAGTTGCTGCTGGAGAAAAAATTAAAGTAGAACAGATTGCTGCGGACGTAGGCCAAGAGATCGTTATTGACCAGGTATTGGCTGTCGGCGAAGGCAGTTCAATCAAGGTCGGTACGCCCTTGGTACTAGGTGCAACTGTTACTGTCACGGTGCTGTCTCACGGCAGGCACGACAAGGTTCGTATCTTCAAGATGCGCCGTCGCAAGCACTATCAGAAACGCCAGGGTCACCGGCAGAACTTCACTGAACTGCAAATCGGCGCCATCGTCGGCTAATCAGCTCAGCACCAGGAAGCTCCAAGAGGTAAAGAAAAATGGCACAGAAAAAAGGCGGCGGCTCTACGCGAAACGGGCGTGATTCACAGCCCAAGATGCTCGGCGTCAAGAAATTTGGCGGCGAAGTGATCAACGCAGGCAGCATCATCGTGCGCCAGCGTGGTACCCAGTTCCACCCGGGCGTCAATGTCGGCATCGGCAAAGACCACACCCTGTATGCACTGGTGGACGGTCAAGTCTCCTTTTGCGTCAAGGGTTCGATGAACAAGCGCACCGTCAATGTGACCTCGGCGTAAGCCGATCACTTGGGTCGCATCGAAGCCCCGACCCGTCGGGGCTTTTTTGTTTGTCAACCGCCCCCAGATTCCCTTTCCTTTCCTGCACACGACTCCATCATGAAATTTGTTGACGAAGCTTATATTGACATTGCCGCCGGTGATGGCGGGAGTGGCTGCGTCTCGTTCAGCCACGAAAAATACAAGGAGTTCGGCGGTCCGAACGGGGGCGATGGCGGGCGTGGCGGCCATGTGTATGCGGTGGCGGACATCAACCTGAACACGCTGGTCGATTTCCGGTTTTCACGCCGGCACGAGGCGCGCAACGGCGGCCACGGCATGGGCTCGGACATGTTCGGCGCCAAGGGCGACGACATCATTTTGAAAATGCCGGTGGGCACCATCCTGACCGATGCCGAAACCGGCGAGGTTTTGTTCGAACTGCTGGTGCCCGGCGAGCAGATCCTGATCGCCAAGGGCGGCGACGGCGGTTTTGGCAACCTGCGCTTCAAAAGCTCGACGAACCGCGCGCCGCGCAGCAAGACGCCCGGCTGGCCCGGCGACCGCAAAAGCCTGAAGTTAGAACTCAAGGTGCTGGCTGATGTGGGCCTGCTGGGCATGCCGAACGCCGGAAAATCAACATTCATCTCGGCGGTTTCCAATGCCAGGCCGCGCATTGCCGATTACCCGTTCACGACGCTGCATCCCAACCTGGGCGTGGTCCGGGTGGGACCCGAACAAAGTTTTGTCGTGGCCGACTTGCCGGGCCTGATCGAAGGCGCGTCCGAAGGCGCGGGCCTGGGACACCTGTTTTTGCGGCATCTTCAGCGCACCCGCCTGCTGCTGCACATTGTCGATCTGGCGCCGTTTGATGAAAACGTCGATCCGGTGGCGCAGGCCAAGGCCATTGTCGGCGAACTCAAGAAGTACGACGAGGCGCTGCACAAAAAGCCGCGCTGGCTGGTCCTGAACAAGCTCGACATGATCGATGGCGACAAGCGTGCCGAGGTCGTCAAGGATTTCGTCAAGCGCTTCAAGTTCAAGGGCCCGGTCTTTGAAATTTCGGCGCTGACCCGCGAAGGCTGCGAGCAGCTTGTCAAGACGATTTACCAGCACGTCAAGAAAGTCCAGAAAAGCGAGCAGCCCGAGGAGGAAATCGATCCACGCTTCATCGAGCTGCCGCCCGAGCCCAAAAGCCCGGCGTCTTCGGACTGATTTTCGCCAGTTTACGAGCAGCCGAAGCACCCTGGCTGCTCTTTAAATAATAGCTGCTTGCGCCCGCCTGTCTTGCGCAGGAGCCTTAAAACACTGAAAAATGAACGCTCCTTCAGGCTCTACGGTCCTGCGCAACGCCCGGCGCATCGTGGTCAAGGTCGGCTCCAGCCTGGTGACCAATGAAGGCCGGGGCCTGGATGCCGAGGCCATCGGCCAGTGGTCCGAGCAACTGGCCGCCCTGGTCAAGGACGGCCGCGAGGTCATCATGGTCAGCAGCGGTGCGATTGCCGAAGGCATGAAGCGCCTTGGCTGGCGCACGCGCCCCAAGGCCATCCATGAACTGCAGGCGGCCGCCGCCGTGGGCCAGATGGGCCTGGTGCAGATGTACGAAACCAAGCTGCGCGAAAACGGCATCGGCAGCGCGCAGGTGCTGCTGACGCATGCCGACCTGGCCGACCGCGAGCGCTACCTCAATGCCCGCTCCACCCTGCTCACTTTGCTGCAACTGGGCGTGGTGCCGGTGATCAACGAGAACGATACCGTCGTCAACGACGAGATCAAGTTCGGCGACAACGACACGCTGGGCGCGCTGGTGGCCAACCTGGTCGAAGCCGATGCGTTGATCATCCTGACCGACCAGAAGGGCCTGTACACCGCCGATCCGCGCAAGGATCCTGCAGCCGAATTCGTGCATGAAGCCAAGGCCGGCGATGCGGCGCTCGAAGCCATGGCAGGTGGCGCCGGCTCCAGCATTGGCAGCGGCGGCATGATCACCAAAATCCTGGCAGCCAAGCGCGCGGCGGGCTCAGGCGCCTCGACGGTGATTGCCTGGGGCCGCGAACCGCAAGCCTTGATCCGGCTGAGCCAAGGCGAGGCGATTGGCACGCTGCTGGTCGCCCAGACCCAGAAGATGCAGGCGCGCAAGCAATGGATGGCCGATCACCTGCAAATGCGTGGTTCGGTCACGGTGGACCCGGGCGCCGCCAGCATGGTGCGGACCGGCGGCAAGAGCCTGCTGCCCATCGGCATGACCGGGGTCCAGGGTGATTTTTCACGCGGTGACGTGATTGCCGTGCGGGATGCCGATGGAGTCGAAATCGCGCGGGGCCTTGCCAACTACTCCAGTTCGGAAGCCCGGCTGATTTGCCGCAAGGTTTCGTCGGAATTCGAACGGCTGCTGGGCTACACCGGCGAATCCGAAATGGTTCACCGCACCAACCTGATCCTCAGCCGCTGACCATGCCGGGCGCATGGATAGCCGGCACAGGCCGGGTGGGCGTGCGTCAGGGCGTCACACGGTAGTTCGGGTTTTTCAGCCGGCTGACCATTTCCTTGACCGAAATTGCCGGCGCTGCGTTGTCACAAGCACCAGCCTTCGCCAGACGCAGGGCATGTTTGGAAGGCAGATTGCCGAACATCGAGCGCCATTCAGGATTGCTGACCGAGGTCCAGGTCCCCTCGCCCGAGTAACGGGCATAGGTCTTGAATTCGCCGGTCGAGCAGCGTATGCCTTCATACATCACGTTGCGCGCCCCGCTGGCGCTGGTTGCCACCATCACATAACGCACCACCCCGTCGCTTTGGGTGATGCTGATGGATGCAGGATCGACGCCGTACACCAGCGATGAATTCGGGGACACGTCAAAAGAGACCAGTTTTCCCACATCAAAAGCGGGCGGCGGCGGCAGGTCGGATTCTTTCCACTCGGGTTCTTCGACGGCGGCGAACTGGGACCAGGCCGAAGTGCTCAAAGCAAACAGAAGCACACCGGCACATATCGAGGCTGACTTGAATTTCATGCTTTTTTCGTAGGGGCATCCAGGCCGAAACTGGTCTGCGGATCAGGCTCGAAAGTGGCGCCTGGAGGCAATTCGAATGGAACGCCCGGCCGGCTGGCGCAGGAAGGAATCCCGCCGCCTGCGAGAAACGATGCCGATTCCAATGACTGGCTGGCCAGCAGGTCGCGCTGATGCAGGCCGCCGCGCAAATAGCGGTTGCGCTGCTCAGGACGCGTATCGAAGCGGAATTCGCAGCGCGGCACAAACCGGGACAACTCGGTCAGCGCCATTTCATACACGCCGCGCTTGAACTCGACCACGACATCCAGCGGCACCCAGTAGTCGTTCCAGCGCCAGGCATCGAATTCGGGATGGTTGGTGGCGCGCAGGTTCAAATCCCAGTCGTGGCCGACCAGCTGGAGCAGAAACCAGATCTGCTTCTGGCCTTTGTAGTGTCCGCGCGCATCGCGCCGGATGAATCGGTCGGGCACCTCATAGCGCAACCAGTCTCGGGTACGGGCCAGCACCTGGACGTGCTGCGGATGCAGTCCGACCTCTTCATGCAACTCGCGGAACATGGCTTGCTCGGGGTTTTCGCCCCGATCAATGCCGCCCTGCGGGAATTGCCATGAGTGGGTACGGATGCGTTTGCCCCAAAATACCTGACTTCTCTGGTTGAGCAAGATGATGCCGACGTTGGGCCGAAATCCGTCCCTGTCAAGCATAATCAAACCTCAAAATTTTTAAACTGTGTCCATTATGCACAGCGAAGGCGCCCTCGCCAAGCGACCGGCCGGACGCCAGTCCCCCAACCCAGAAAAATAGCCCATGAAAGCCTCCCAGTTCCTCATTTCCACCCTCAAGGAAGCCCCTGCCGACGCGGAAATCGTCAGCCACCAGCTCATGATGCGCGCCGGCCTGATCAAGAAACTGGGCGCCGGCATCTACAACTACATGCCCATGGGCCTGCGCGTGATCCGCAAGGTCGAGGCGATTGTCCGCGAGGAAATGAACCGCGCCGGCGCCATCGAGATGAGCATGCCGGTGGTGCAGCCGGCCGAACTCTGGCAGGAAACCGGCCGCTTCGAAAGCATGGGGCCTGAACTGCTGCGCATCAAGGACCGCCATGGCCGCGATTTCGTGGTGCAGCCCACCAGCGAGGAAGTCGTCACCGACGTGATGCGCCAGGACATCCGCAGCTACAAGCAGTTGCCCAAGAACCTCTACCAGATCCAGACCAAGTTCCGCGACGAGCGCCGGCCGCGTTTCGGCCTGATGCGCGGCCGCGAGTTCATCATGAAGGACGCCTACAGCTTCGACCGCGACCCCGCCGCCGCCAAGGCCAGCTACCAGAACATGGCGCAGGCCTACCGCAAGATTTTTGACCGCTTCGGGCTGACCTACCGCGCCGTGGCGGCCGACAGCGGCGCCATCGGCGGCGACCTGAGCGAGGAATTCCAGGTGATTGCCGCCACCGGCGAGGACGCCATCGTCTATTGCCCGGCCAGCGACTATGCGGCCAACATGGAAAAGGCCGAGGCGCTGGCGCCTTCAGGCCCGCGTGCAGCCGCCTTGCAAGTCATGACCAACACGCCGACGCCAGGCAAGGCCACCTGCGCCGACGTGGCCGCGCTGCTCGGCATTCCGCTGGAAACGACCGTCAAGTCGCTGGTGCTGGCCACGGACCAGACCGACGAAGCCGGTCAAGCCGTCAAGACGCAGGTCTGGCTGCTGCTGCTGCGCGGCGACCACCACATGAACGACATCAAGGTTGGCAAGGTGGCCGGACTGCAGGGCTTTCGTTTCGCCACCCTGGCCGAGATTGACGAGCACTTTGGCTGCGAACCTGGTTACCTGGGCCCACTGGGAATAAAGAAACCCGTCAGGCTGGTGGTGGACCGCGAGGTCGCCGTGCTGGCCGACTGGGTCTGTGGCGCCAACGAAGCTGATTTTCACCTCACGGGCGTCAACTGGGGCCGCGACCTGCCCGAGCCTGACCTGATCGCGGACATTCGCAACGTGGTCGCCGGCGATGCGTCGCCCGACGGCCGGGGCGTGCTGGCCATCGAGCGCGGCATCGAGGTAGGCCATGTGTTCTACCTCGGCACCAAGTACAGCAAGGCGATGAACGCCACCTTCCTGGGCGAGAACGGCAAGCCGCAGTTTCTGGAGATGGGCTGCTACGGCATCGGCATCACCCGCCTGCCGGCCGCAGCGATCGAGCAGAACCACGACGAGCGCGGCATCATCTGGCCGGACGCGATTGCCCCGTTCACCCTGGTGATCTGCCCGATCAGCCCGGACCGTTTCCCCGACGTCAAGGCCGCCGCCGAGAAGTTGCATGCCGAGTTGCTGGCCGCCGGCGTCGACGTGATGCTGGACGACCGCAACGAGCGGCCGGGCGCCATGTTCGCCGATTGGGAACTCATTGGCGTGCCGCACCGCATCACCATTGGCGACCGGGGCCTGAAGGAAGGCCACATCGAATACCAGCACCGCCGCGACACGGCCGCCACCCAGGTCGGGGCGGCGGACGCATTCAACTTCCTCAAAGAGAAACTGGCGTTGTGAAG
>JAQGMN010000306.1 GCA_028292345.1 Polaromonas sp.
AGGGCTTCGACGCGAAGAACCCCAAGAGCCTGATGCTGCGCACGCACTGCCAGACCAGCGGCTGGAGCCTGACCGAGCAGGACCCGTACAACAACGTCGTGCGCACCACGATCGAGGCCATGGCGGCCGTGTTCGGCGGCACGCAGAGCCTGCACACCAATTCGTTCGACGAGGCGATTGCCCTGCCGACCGAGTTCAGTTCGCGCATTGCCCGCAACACCCAGCTCATCATCCAGGAAGAAACCCACATCACCAGCGTGATCGACCCCTGGGCCGGCAGCTACATGATGGAAAAGCTGACGCAGGACATGGCCGACGCGGCCTGGGCCATCATCGAGGAAGTGGAAAGCATGGGCGGCATGGTCAAGGCCGTGGACAGTGGCTGGGCCAAGCTGAAGATCGAAGCGGCCGCCGCTGAAAAGCAGGCGCGCATCGACAGCGGCAAGGACGTGATCGTCGGGGTCAACAAGTACAAGCTCAAGACCGAGGACGCCATCGAGTCGCGCGACATCGACAACGTAGCAGTGCGCGACGGCCAGATCGAACGCCTCAAGGCGATCCGGGCAGCGCGCGACGGCGCGGCCGTGCAGGCGGCGCTGGATGCGTTGACGGCAGCGGCAGAAAGCAATAGCGGCAACCTGCTGGACCTGTGCATCCAGGCGATGCGCCTGCGCGCCACGGTCGGCGAGGTCAGCGATGCGCTGGAAAAGGTGTATGGCCGCCACCGGGCCGACACGCAAAAGGTCAGCGGCGTGTATGCCGCCGCCTACGACTCGGCCGAAGGCTGGGAGACCCTCAAGAGCGAGATCAACGTCTTTGCCGAAGCGCAAGGCCGCCGCCCGCGCGTGATGATATCCAAGCTCGGCCAGGACGGCCATGACCGGGGCGCCAAGGTCGTCGCCACCGCCTTTGCCGACCTCGGTTTCGATGTGGACATGGGCCCGCTGTTCCAGACGCCCGAGGAATGCGCCCGGCAGGCGATTGAAAACGATGTGCATGCCGTGGGCGTGAGTACGCTGGCCGCCGGCCACAAGACGCTGGTGCCCGCCATCATCGACGAGCTCAGGAAGCAGGGCGCCGACGACATCATCGTCTTCGTCGGCGGAGTGATTCCCCGGCAGGACTACGAGATGCTGTACGACGCGGGCGTCAAGGGCATCTACGGCCCCGGCACGCCGATTCCGGCCAGCGCCAAGGATGTGCTGGAGCAGATCCGGGCTGCCCTGAAGTGAATCAAAGCGCATTGCTGGAGGGCGTGCTGCACGGCAATCCCGCCGTGCAGCGCCGCGCCATTGCCAAGGCCATCACCCTGCTCGAATCAACCCGCGCCGACCACCGGGGGCAGGGCGACGAACTGCTCACCGCGCTGCTGCCGCACACCGGCAACGCTTTCAGACTCGGCATCAGCGGCGTGCCGGGCGTGGGTAAATCGACTTTCATCGAAGTGCTGGGCCTGTACCTGATCGGGCAGGGCCAGCGTGTGGCGGTGCTGACCATCGACCCGTCATCGAGCGTGTCGGGCGGATCCATCCTGGGCGACAAGACGCGCATGGAAAGGCTTTCGGTTCACGAGTCGGCCTATATCCGCCCCAGTCCGTCGAGTTGCACCCTGGGCGGCGTGGCCGAGAAAACACGCGAAGCCATGCTGGTCTGCGAGGCGGCCGGCTACGACATCGTGATCGTCGAGACCGTCGGCGTCGGCCAGTCCGAAACCGCCGTGGCCAGCATGACCGACATGTTCGTCGTCATGCAGTTGCCCAACGCCGGCGACGATTTGCAGGCCATCAAGAAGGGCGTGATGGAACTGTCCGACCTGGTCGTCATCAACAAGGCCGACATCGACGCCAATGCCGCCATGCGCGCCGAGGCGCAGATCCGCTCGGCGATGCGGCTGTTCGGCCTGGTCAACAATGCCATGGGCGCGGCGCAAGCGCTTGACTTTGACAAGCAGTGGCATCCGCAGGTGCTGCAGCTCAGCGCCTTGCACAGCCAGGGCGTGGATGCATTCTGGGCGGCAGTGACCGAGTTCAGGAGTCTGCAGACGGCCAGCGGCAAGCTGGCCAGCCGGCGCCAGCATCAGGCGCTCTCCTGGATGTGGGAGCGCATCGACGCCGGGCTGAAGCAGGCATTCCGGCAAGACCCCGCAGTCGGCGCCATGCTGCCAGCCGTGCTCGAGCAGGTTGCCCAAGGACGGCTCCCGGCCTCGACTGCAGCACGAAATCTGCTCTTTGCGCATACGCAGCGCGCATAAGCAGCTATTGAATATATAGCAAATTACCTTCACAGCCTTACCGAGCCTAAAGAAAGCGAACCATGCAGGAAATCCTTGAGCAACTTGAAAAAAAGCGCGCAGCGGCCCGTCTGGGCGGCGGCCAAAAGCGCATTGACGCGCAGCATGGCAAAGGCAAGCTGACGGCCAGAGAGCGGCTCGACGTGCTGCTCGACGAAGGGACCTTCGAGGAATGGGACATGTTCGTCGAGCACCGCTGCAGCGACTTCGGCATGCAGGACAACAAGATTCCGGGCGACGGCGTGGTCACCGGCTACGGCATGATCAATGGCCGGCTGGTGTTCGTGTTCAGCCAGGATTTCACCGTGTTCGGCGGCGCCCTGAGCGAAGCGCATGCCGAGAAAATCTGCAAGGTGATGGACCAGGCGATGAAGGTTGGCGCGCCGGTGATCGGTCTCAATGACTCGGGCGGTGCCCGCATCCAGGAAGGCGTGGCGTCGCTGGGGGGTTACGCCGACGTGTTCCAGCGCAACGTGATGGCCAGCGGCGTGATTCCGCAGATCAGCATGATCATGGGGCCATCGGCCGGCGGCGCGGTGTACTCGCCCGCCATGACCGATTTCATCTTCATGGTCAAGGACAGTTCCTACATGTTCGTGACCGGCCCCGAGGTCGTGAAAACCGTGACGCACGAGGAAGTCACCGCCGAGGAACTGGGCGGCGCCATCAGCCACACCACCAAGAGCGGCGTGGCCGACCTGGCCTTCGAGAACGATGTCGAAGCACTCATCATGCTGCGCCGGCTGTACAACTACCTGCCGCTGAACAACCGCGAAAAGGCGCCGGTGCGCCCAAGCGCCGACCCGGCCGGCCGCATGGACCGCAGCCTGGACACGCTGGTGCCCGAGAGCCCGAACAAGGCCTACGACATGAAGGAACTCATCACCAAGACGGTCGATGACGGCGATTTCTTTGAAATTCAGCCCGAATATGCCAAGAACATCATCATCGGCTTTGGCCGCATGGAAGGCCAGTCGGTCGGCATCGTCGCCAACCAGCCGCTGGTGCTGGCCGGCTGCCTGGACATCAAGAGTTCGATCAAGGCGGCACGCTTCGTGCGCTTTTGCGATGCGTTCAACATCCCGGTCATCACGTTCGTCGATGTGCCCGGCTTCATGCCCGGCACGGCGCAGGAATACGGCGGCATCATCAAGCACGGCGCCAAGCTGCTCTACGCCTACGCCGAATGCACCGTGCCGAAAATCACCGTGATCACCCGCAAGGCCTACGGCGGCGCGTATGACGTGATGAGCTCCAAGCACCTGCGCGGCGACGTGAACTTTGCGTGGCCCAATGCCGAGATTGCTGTGATGGGCGCCAAGGGCGCGGTGGAGATCATCTTCCGCGAGGACAAGAACGACCCGGTCAAGCTGGCCGCCCGCGAAGCCGAATACAAGTCCCGCTTTGCCAACCCCTTCGTGGCCGGCGCGCGCGGCTTCATCGACGACGTGATCCTGCCGCACGAAACCCGCAAGCGCATCTGCCGCTCGCTGGTGATGCTCAAGGACAAGAA
>JAQGMN010000408.1 GCA_028292345.1 Polaromonas sp.
GGCGGACCTGATCGTGGTCGGCCACAAGCATCTGGAAGGCTGGGCCGCCCGCTGGTGGCGGGGCTCTGTCTCCAAGGCCTTGATCGAGCAGTCGCCCTGCAGCGTGCTGGTGGTCATCACGCATTGACCGGCCTGGCGCACTTTTTTTGCGCCCGATCCAACGGCCGCCCGTGCTGCCAGGGCAGGGGATGGCGCCGGGGCTGAACATATCTGTTTTGACCCGAAAACAAGTTTTCCATATCAAACAGGCTGCTCGCGCATGTGCTGCCTGCGCACCTAGCTATTGATTCAGTAGCAAAAAGCGCTGGATCGCTATGCGCGCCATGCGGGGCGGCCAGGAGGATGTCCTGCCGCGGCTCTCTGCTTTCAAGGCATGCCGAGTCGCTGCGTGAAAAACAGCTGTTTCCGCACGGCGGACGGTTCGTGCCCGGAGCGCTCAGCGCAGAACGATGATGAAAATGCCCAGCAGCGTCATGGCGCTGCCTGCCAGCACCAGGGCCGTGATGTCCTCCTGCTGTTTGAACAGCCAGTGGCTGAGCGGAAACACCAGCAGCGGGGTGCACAGCGTGACCAGCGTGGCCACCGACAGGGGGATGTAGCGCATGGCGCCAATCGTGCACATCTGGGCGGAGATCGTCGCAACGCCGATCAGGGCATAGAGCCACAGGCCGCTTCGGCTGGCTTCCCGCAGGCGCGCCGCCAGTTGCCGCTTGCCGGAACTGAACGCCAGGTGCAGCACCAGCCCGCAGACCGCGCCCACCCAGGCGCCCAGGATGGGTTCGTTCCACAGGCGCACGGCCGTTCCGCGCAGCACATTGCCGATCGCATAGGCCAGCGAACTGCCCAGCCCCAGCAGCATTGCCGACTGCAGCAGGCGCTGGTGCAGGCTGACAGCCGTCGGGGCCGCCTGAACGGCACCGGCCTGGCGGCGTGAAAACAGGCCGGGCTTGCAGCTGACCAGCATCAGGCCGGCCACCGTCAGGGCCATTCCGCTGGCGACCCGGGGGGTCAGCCGCTCATCGAGCAACAGCCAGGCCATCAGCGCGGTGAACAGCGGGCTGCTGACCTGGAAGATGCTGGCCTTGGCCGGCCCGAAACGCACCACCGACTCGTAGAAAAACCACCGGCCCAGATAGGTTGCAAAGGCGCCGGCCGCTGCAAACAGCCAGAACGCCTGCGCATGCCAGCCCAGGCCCTCCGGCCGCCAGGCCAGCTGCACCCCAAGGGCGAGCGCCGAAAAACCGACATTCGTCGCGGTGGCGACCAGAAATCCCAGGCCCAGGCTGAGCCGGCTCGACGCCAGCTTCGTGGTCAGGATGGCGGTGGTGAACAGCAGCAGTGCGGCGGTGGACAGCCCGTAGCCCAGAAGCGCGTCCGACATCAGCCGCTGTGCAGTTCAGGCCAATGCGGCGTCATATCTTGAACGCTTCCAGCGACTCCGGCGCGAACAGCTCGCTGGGCTGCAGCAGGCGTTTGGACAGGCCCTGCTCGAAGGAATAGCGCAGGAAAGTCCGCAGGGTGGCTTCGTTTTTCTCGAAGCCGTAGGGCCAGAAATCTTCGCCCATCTCGCGCTTGACCTGTTCCACATGCGACGTGAGCCAGGGCAGCATGACCTTCAGCGCGGCGGTTTCGTACAGGTCTTCATAAGTGCGGCGCTGGGATTCCTCCAGCGCCTTCATCATCGACCGGGCGATCCAGCGGTTGGCCTCGTAGACGTCGCGGCGGATCGCCACGGTGTGCATGATCGGAAACATCTTGGTTTCCTGGAAGTAGTTGCGCTCGACCTGCTCATAGTCTTCGAACAGGCGCCGGACCCGGCCGCCGCCTTTGAGAAAACTCGACGGCATGCGCGCGGTGTACAGCGCATCGATCTCGCCGTCGAGCAGCATCTGCGCCAGCGTCTGGTCGGGGCCGATGCGCTCGACCCGGATGTTCGGCGGCAGGTCGAGCTTGATCTTTTCGGACCGGCCGGGCTCTTCCTCGCCGCCGGTGAAATAGGTCACGCTGTCCACGGGCACGCCGTAATGGTCGGACAGGATGCCGCGAATCCACACCGGCGCCGTCATCTGGTATTCCGGATTGCCGACGCGCTTGCCGATCAGGTCCCTGGCTTCCCGGATGCCCGAACTGGCATTGACGTAAATGCAGGAATGCCGGAAAAAACGCGACGGGAACACCGGAATCGCAACGAACGGCCGGGCTTCGTTGAACAGGGACACGGTGTACGACGACAGCGACATCTCGGCCACGTCGAACTCCCGGTGCCGCAGCATGCGGAAGAAGGTTTCCTCCACCGGCATGTTCAGGTAGTTCAGGTCGATGCCGTCGGGCTGGACGCTGCCGTCCATCAGGGCGCGGGTGCGGTCGTAGTTCCAGCAGCCAAAGGTGAGTTTGAGTTTTGACATAAATTGATTTATTCCGGTTTGATGCCTGCGACGGGAATGGTTTTGGCCAGCCGCTCGTTTTCGGCCAGGATGGCCTTGTGGTAGTCGGCAGGACCGCTGCCAATCGGTTCAATGCCGGCCTTGTGGAGCGTCTCGATGACTTCGGGCATCTTGGCGATCTGGGCCATTTCGGTGCTGATGCGTTCAATCGTGCTGGCCGGCGTGCCGGTGGCGGCCAGCACGCCGATGATCGGCGCCAGGTCGAACCCCGGGATGATTTCCGCAATCGCGGGCACGTTCGGCTCCAGGCTGGAGCGGCTGGCCGCATTGCTGGCCAGCAGCTTGGCCTGGCCCGCCTTGGCGAATCCCGACAGTGAAGGCAGCGCCGAGAACAGCACGTCCACCTGTCCGCCAATCAGCGCCGGGACCGACTGTCCGGAACCCTTGAAGGGCACATGCGTGATCTGCAGGCCCAGGGCGGCCTTCATGGCCTCCATCGTCAGGTGGTGGGTGCTGCCGATGCCCGAGGAGCCGTAGTTCAGCGTCCCCGGCTTGGCCTTGGCCAGCGCGATGAATTCCTGCAGGCTGTTGACCGGCACCTTGGCATTGGCGGCCAGGTAGAGCGGCGCGCGCGCCGCCAGCGAAACCGGCATGAAGTCGCGCTTGTAGTCATACGTCAGGTTCTTGTAGATGGCCGGGTTGATCGAAAACATCGACCCATCGGTCACCAGGAAGGTGTAGCCGTCCTTGGGCGCCGTGGACAGGGCCTGCGCCGCCACCACGCCGTTGGCGCCGGGCCGGTTGTCCACCACGACCGGCTGGCCCAGCCTGTCCCCCAGCCGCTGCGCGAAAATGCGGGCGACCGTGTCGGGCAGGCCGCCGGCCGAATACGGCACGACGAACTTGATCGGCCGGTTCGGGTAGGCGCCCTGGGCATGCGCCAGCAGCGGGAGCGCCAGGGCCACAGCGGTGCCGAGCAGTAAAAAACGACGTTGTTTCATGGAAATGTCTCCTGGCAGGTTGGATGTTGTGCAGCGAACGGAAGGGCGAAGAAACTCACAGGCTTCTCACGAAGCGGGTTCGGAAGTGGAATAGGACGGCTCCAGGGCCGGCCCCACCGCATCCCAGACATAGCACGCATTGAACGAGCGCCAGTCCGCAGTCTTGGGAACGATGGACTGGAACGCGCAGACGCTGGCGGGAATCCGGGCCTCGCCCGTGCCAATGGCCGGCTTGCCCGCCTGAAAGTCCCGCACCGCTTCCAGCATCTGCTTGCGGAACTCCACGACCGCCAGGTCGCTGGCGCCCAGCCGGTCGTGGCTGCGGTCGGCAATCGGCCCCATCGTCACCCACATCGCGATGTCCTGGTTGGGAAAACCGGTGATGCCGGTGAAGTTGCCGGCCTTCATGGCCGCGCGGTCCTGCCAGAAGGCGTTGTCGCGGTTGCGCAGCGGCCGGTACTTGTCATCCAGGTCAATGCCGACCTGCTGGCCCAGGAATTTGCGCCAGGTGCCGGTGTCGGGCGTCTGCGACGGATGGCCCCAGGCGATGAAGTAGAAGGCGGTGGTCGTGTCGTCCATCGGCACATTGATGTTCGCCACGTTGTACAGGTTGTTGGGTGGAATCAGGGCAGTGGCCGGGGCGACGAAAACGGTCGAGCGCACATAGTCGTTGGCGGCGGCATTCTTGATGGGGCGGCGGATCGCCGCATAGCGAAAGCCGTAGCTGCCGCGCTCGACCTGCATGCGCGGCGCCTTGTCGGTCGAGGGGCGCAGCCAGTTGGTGTCGGTCGCCTCGGCGCCTTCGACCCGCGCCGGCACCATGTCGGACGAGTGCAGGCTCGAACTGTGCGCCGAGTCGATCGCGCCTTCCAGGATCTGCGCCCAGTTGCACGGAATGATCGCCTTGGCAATCGTGACTTTCGCGTCGGCGGTGGGTGCCCAGGCCGGCGGCGCGAATTCAGGCTGGGTTTCAGGCGGGCCCATGTAGGCCCAGACAAAGCCGCCCCATTCCGTGACCGGGTACGCCAGGTGCTTGACCTTTTGCGCCATGCCGCTGGCCGCCGGCTCGGACACCATTTCCAGCACATTGCCCTGCACGTCCATTTTCCAGCCGTGGTACAGGCAGCGCAGCCCGCAGTCCTCATTGCGGCCGAATACCAGCGACACGCGCCGGTGCGGGCAGTATTCGTCCATCACGCCGACGCGGCCGTTGGTGTCGCGAAACACCACCAGGTCCTCGCCGAACACCTGCGCCTTGACGGGCGTGCCGTCGGGCTCGCTCACCTCCTCGACCAGGCAGACCGGCGTCCAGTGGCGGCGCATCAACTGGCCCATCGGGGCCTTGCCTTCCACGCGGCACATCAACTCGTTTTCTTCAGGGGTCATCATGGCAAAGCTCCTTCAAATATTCATTTTTGACTTGCATCAATACAAACTGCTTGCAAACTGGTTAGGAAAACATTATTCTTAGTCGGCTAAGATTATTCATGTTTTTTTGCTTTGTCAAGACTATTTATGGAGACAACCATGAGCGTTAACCCTGGCGTCGCAACCGTCGCAACCGGCGCATCCGAAGCGGATGCAGGGGCCCACGAGCCTGACTTCTTCAGCGTCCGGGTGGTCCGGAAAGAGGCCGTGGCGCAGGGCATCTACCTGTTCGAGTTGCGCCATCCGGACGGGGAACCCCTGCCGGCCTTCACGCCCGGCGCGCACCTGACCGTGCAGGTGCCCAGCGGCGCGCGGCGCAACTATTCGCTGTGCAGCGACCCGGCCGATACCGGCCACTACCAGATCGCCGTCAAGCGCGACGAGGCCGGCCGGGGCGGGTCGGTCAGCATGGCGGACGACGTGCAGGTGGGTCAGCTGCTGCAAGTCAGCTGGCCCAGAAACAATTTCGGGCTGGCCGAGCGGGCGACCGACTTCATCTTTGTCGCCGGCGGCATCGGCATCACGCCCATCCTGTCGATGATGCGGCACCTCAAAAACACCGGCAACGACCGCTTCAAGCTGTACTACTGCACGCGGGACGCCGGCAGCACGGCCTTTCTGGCGCACCTCCAGTCCGAGTTCCCAGGCCAGGTGCAGATCCACCATGACAACGGCGATATGGACCAGGCGCTGGACCTGTGGCCGGTGTTTGAAAAGCCGGGCGCGGCCCACGTCTATTGCTGCGGCCCCCGGGGGCTGATGGACAGCGTGGAAGACATGTCGGGCCACTGGCCCTCGGGCTCGGTGCATTTCGAGAGCTTCGGCGTCGATGCCAAGGCCTTTGCCGAGGACAAGCCGTTCGACGTGCGGCTGGCCCGCACGGGCGCCACCGTCCATGTCGGCGCCGGCCAGTCGATTCTCGAAGCCTTGCGCGGCGCCGGCCTGCGCGTGCCCAGCTCCTGCGAAAGCGGCACCTGCGGCTCGTGCAAGACGCGGCTGGTCTCGGGCGACGTGGAACACCGCGACATGGTGCTGCTGGAGGAGGAACGGCCCGACCACATCATGGTGTGCGTGTCGCGCGCGAAATCAGGCGAACTGGTGCTGGACCTGTGACTGGCCGGCCAATGCAGATCGGCGTGGTGGGCCTGGGTCGGGCTTTCACCCTGATGCTGCCGACCTTCCTGCACGACAGCCGCGTCAAGCTGGTGGGCGCCGCCGATCCGATCGCGGCGGCCAGGGCGCAGTTCGAGAGCGACTTCGGCGCGCCCGGCCATGCGTCGGTCGAAGCGCTGTGCGCCGACCCGGCCGTCGAGGCGCTCTACATTGCCTCGCCGCACCAGTTCCATGCCGAGCATGTGTGCCTGGCGGCTTCGTCTGGCAAGCATGTGCTGGTCGAAAAGCCGATGGCCCTGAGCCTGGAGGAATGCACCCGCATGATCGAGGCGACCCGCCGCGCGGGCGTGCACCTCATCGTCGGCCACAGCCACAGCTTCAACCTGCCGATCCGGCGCACGCGGGAGCTCATCGACAGCGGCATTTACGGCAATGTCCGGATGATCACGGCAATGAATTTCACCGATTTCCTGTACCGCCCGCGGCGGCCCGAAGAGCTCGATACGGCGGCGGGCGGCGGCGTGATCCACAGCCAGGCGACCCACCAGATGGACATCGTGCGCCTGCTGGGCGGCGGGCGGGTCCGCAGCGTGCGTGCCCATACCGGTTCCTGGGATCCGCTGCGCCCGACGGAAGGCGCCTACAGCGCGCTGCTGGGCTTTGAAAACGGCGCCTTTGCCTCGGCCACCTACAGCGGCTACGGCCATTACGATTCGGACGAACTGATGGACCACATCGGCGAAATGGGCCAGCGCAAAAACGAGGCCGACTACGGTGCCGCCCGCCAGCGCCTGCAGCAGGCCGCCACGCCTGCCCAGGAAGCGGACCTGAAGGCCGCGCGCAACTATGGCGGCAGCCTGTACCGGCCGGGCACCGCGCTGCCGGACAGGCTGGCGCACCAGCATTTCGGCCAGGTCATCGTCAGCTGCGAAAAGGCGGACCTGCGTCCTGGCGCTTCAGGCATCGCCATCTACGGGGACCACCAGAAAACATTCGAGCCCCTGCCTGCGCCCCGCATTGCGCGCAGCGAAGTGATCGACGAGTTGCATGAGGCGCTGGTCAACGACCGCCCGGCGGTGCACAGCGGCGAATGGGCGCGGGCCACCACGGCGGTCTGCCTGGCGCTGCTGGAGTCGGCCCGCAGTCAGCGCGACTGCCATCCGCTTTTTCAAGTGAGCCACCGTCCGGGGGAATGACCCGCCGCCTGTCCAGGGGAAGTCGCCGCTGGCATGTGGCAATTCAACAGCTCCGTGCGCTATCGAATTAATAGTTGGTGGCGAGGGTTGTGTGAGGGCCGGGGGTTTATTTGATGCCGAAAGGAAGGCGCTCTGTCGAAGGCGGCAAAGTTCGGACAGAATCCTCACTCTGCCGACTGACTTCCCTACCCGATGAATCCGATGCCTTTCCTTGACACTGCCGCCTACTGGGTTTTCCGGACCGCGGGGTATGCGCTGCTCAATCTGGGAGAAGATGCCGCGCTGATCGCCCTGATGTTCTGCTGATGCAAGGCGCAGCCCGGACGGATCCGGGCTGTCAAAAGGCCTGCGTCAGGCAGGCCAATGGGTCATCAGGCTTTCTTGGCCCAGGCGCTGCACCAGGCCTTGGCTGCAACCTGCTTGCCGGCAAACAGCGGGCAGGCCGCTGCGGGGTCGGTGGGCTTGCCCTGGTACAGCGCGCAGTTGGCGCAGTTCTGCCCGGCGGCGTATTTCGGGTACTTGGCCTTGTCGACTTTGGTGGCGTCGTTTTTGTAACCCAGGGCCACGGCCTGGGGTTCGGTTTCCTGCACCAGTGGCGCGGCGGCCTGGGCCTGCACCAGGCGGGTCGAGGCCAGCACGCCTGCGCCAACAACCGATTGGATGACAAAAGTTCTGCGATTTGATTTCATGTGGGTTCTCGATTTTTTTGAATTGGATCTGGACGGATACGGTGAAAAACAAGTCGCCGCATCGCCAAGACACCGATCGGGCAGCACGGGCTTACGCAATGAATAAAACCGCCGCCCCAAGACCAGGCCCTGTCCCGATTTCCTAGCCAACATAGGCAAAATCAAGTTTACTGCCAAGCCCTGACAGTTGCTTGCAAAGCAGCGCGTTCCTGTGATCCAGCGCAACAGGTCAGTGAAAACCTTTCCCAAGTTCTCGCGGTGGCCGCCTGTTTTCTAAATTCCCGGCAAGGGAGCTTTTTGCATATGCTACTAAATAAATAGCAAACTATTCATGAATGTAAAGCGCGAACCAATGGTTTTGCTTGAATTTTGAATTGCGCGCAGAGCGCAGCGCCCGCCTTTTGCTGTCAGGCGTCGAAGCCGCAAAAACCCTGGATGAAACCTGCCATTCCTGAGGAATTGGAGACAGCGGCGATATTGTCATTTTCAAGTAAGGCTATGCTTGGAAACCAGCTTGGCCGAGTGCGGTGTTGCCTTGGGAACCCATCCTTTTCCTGAAGGGCGATTGCGCACCAGGCCATTTCTTCACGTTTACGAGGGCTTCCACTATGAAGAGACATTTTTTACGCACCGTTCCCGCGCTGATTGCCTTGTCCCTGTCGCCCATGCTCGTCGCGGCGCAGGCCGCCTGGCCCGCCAAGACCATCACGCTGGTGTCGCCGTATGCGCCGGGCGGCACCACCGACGTGCTGGCGCGGATGCTCGCTGCCCAACTGCAGGGCGTGCTGGGCCAGACGGTGATCGTCGAGAACAAGGGCGGCGCTGGCGGCAATATCGGCACCGACTATGTGTCCAAGTCCAAGCCCGACGGCTACACGTTCTTGCTGGCGGCCAGCGGCCCGCTGGTGATTGCGCCGTCGCTCTATCCGAAGCTCCCCTACCAGCCCACCTCCGACTTCACCGCAGTGGCGCCGGTGGCCAGCGCCGCGTTCGTGATTGCCGTCAACCCCAAGTCGGGGCTGACGAGCGTCAAGGACATCATCGCCAAGGCCAAGGCGGGCAACCTGGCCTTTGCGTCCGCCGGCTCCGGCACGCCGCAGCACATCATCGGGGAAATGTTCAATGTGCAGGCCGGCGTGAAGATCCAGCACATTCCCTACAAAGGGTCGGGTCCGGCGATGAACGACCTGGTCGGCGGCCAGGTTCCCATGACGTTTGAAAACCCGGTGCCCATCATGCCGCAGGTCAAGGCCGGCAAACTCAACGTGCTGGCCGTGACCAGCGCCAAGCGCTCGGCGGCGTTTCCCGAGATTCCGACCGTGGCCGAACTGGGCCTCAAGGGCTTCGACGCCCAACCCTGGTACGGCGTGCTCGGCCCGGCCGGCGTGCCGGCCGAAATTGTCGAGCGCATGAACAAGGAAATCCGCACCATCCTGGCGTCGACCGACACCAAGGCGCGCCTGTTTGCGCTGGGCGCCGAGCCGATGGACATGACGCCGCTGGCCTTCAAGAATTTCATTGCGGCGGACACGCAGAAGTGGACCCGCGTGGTCAAGGCTTCCGGCGCCACGGTGGACTGAGCGGAACCGGCCACCGTCATGCGTTCCGACTTGCTTGATGCCGCGGCGCTGCGGCAGGCCTGCGCCGGCCGCCAGGCCACGCCATGCGCCTGCGCCCTGGGCGCCTGCCCCGGCTGGGAAAGCTTCACCGAGGACCGCTGGCCGGGCCCGTCGGTCGAGCGCCTGGGGACCCTGCGCGATCCGGCGGTCGACGAGCCGACGCTGGAAGAGTTTCATCCCGGCGGCACGCGCTACGCATCGCCCGACGCGCCGCTGGCCGTCGGGTTTTACCCCTGCAACCGCTGCGATGCCTATGCCTGCAACCGGTGCGGCCGCACCCTGCTCCGGTACACGGAATACGGCGGCTACTATGTCGACCACCGGGTTCGCGAAGTGGACCCGGAACGGGTGGTCTGACGCGCACCGGTTCTCTTCAGCCAGGCTTTTTTGGCACCAAACAGGCTGATTGCGCAGGACCAGTATGCGCAAGCAGCTATGAATTTTGTAGCTAAAGGCGGTCCCGCCACTTGATCGCCGCAGGAAGGACGGGAAGGGCAGGAAATTGCGCTCCAGGGCCGCTCAGCGCGCGTTCAGCCGGCCTGCCAGATCACCTTCTGGCCCGAGGCTTCCCAGCGTTCGTAGTTGGCCGCGTAGATGTCTTCGATGCGGTTGCGCTTGACCTTGAAGGTCGGCGTGATGATGTCGTTGTCCACGGTCCAGGCCGTGGTCACGATGACGATGCACTGGAGCTGCTCATGCGGGTCCAGCGTGGCGTTGATGGACTGCAGGTGCTGCGCCAGCGAGCCTTCCAGTGCCGTGCGCGCCGAGCCATCCTTCGCGCGCTGGGCGGCCTCGGCATTGAGCATCACGATGCCCAGCGGCTGGCCCAGGTTGGCGCCGGTCACCACGCAGGCTTCGACCGCCTCGTGCATCACCAGCTTGTCCTCGATGGGGGCGGGCGCCACGTACTTGCCCTTGCTGGTCTTGAACAGGTCCTTGACACGCCCGGTGATGTGCAGGTTGCCCTGGGCATCGATGACGCCCTTGTCGCCCGTGCGCAGCCAGCCGTCTTCGGTGAACGCGGCTTGGGTCTGCACCGGGTCCTTGTAGTAACCCATCATCAGGGCGGGGCTGCGCATCTGGATTTCGCCGGTGTCCGGGTCGATCCGGTCCTCCACGCCTTCGTAGGCCGGCCCCACGGTGCCTTGCTGGTCCTTGCCCGGAATGGTCAGGTGCGAGACCGCCAGGTTCTCGGTCAGGCCGTAGCCCTCGTTGATCGGCAGGCCGAGCCTGCGGTACCAGGCCAGCAGCGCCACCGGCATGGGCGCCGCGCCGCCCGCGGCGATCCGGCACTGGTCGAGTCCGAGCGCCTTGAGCACCTTTTTTCGCACCAGAGCGCCAATCACGGGAAGCGACAGCAGCAGACTGAGCCTGGCCGGCGGCATCTTGTGGTGCACGCCCTGCTGGAACTTGACCCACAGCCGGGGAACCGAGAAAAAGATGGTGGGCCGCGCGCGCTGCAGGTCGGCGGCGAAGGTGTCGAGCGACTCCGCAAACCAAAGCCGCATGCCGGTACGCAGCCAGCCGTGCTCGACCAGCACGCGCTCGACCACATGGGCCAGCGGCAGGTAGGACAGGATCCGGTCCTGGCCGGACATGCCGATGCGCTTGGCGCCGGCGCCCATCGCCCAGGCCAGGTTGCCAAAGCTTTGCATCACGCCCTTGGGCCGGCCGGTTGTGCCCGAGGTGTAGATCAGCGTCGCCAGTTCGCCCGCGCCCCGAAGCACTTCGCCCTGCATCGGCGGCTGGCGGTCGCAGATGTCGTCCCATCGCTCGTAGTTTTGAACGGCGTCGGGCGGCGACAGCGGGTAGCTGATGCAGGGCAGGCCGTCGGGCACGCCCGGCTTCATGTGCTCCCAGGCATCGAGCTTGCCGACAAAGCAGGCCTTCGCCTCGCTGTGCGTCAGGATGTGCGCGATGGTGCCGGGTGCCAAGGTGGGATACAGCGGCACCGAGACATGGCCGGCCATCCAGATGGCCAGGTCGCTCATGAGCCACCAGGCGCAGTTCTTCGACAGGATGGCCACGTTCGAGCCGGGTTCCCATCCCTGCGCCTTCAGGTGAGCGGCCATGCGGCGCACCTGGCCGGCCACTTCACCCCAGGTGTAATCCCGGGTCACGCCGCCGCCCATGGGCTGCGTCAGGCAGATGCTCTGGGATATGGTTTTTTCCCAGTGGTAAAGGCGCTGCAGCGCCAGCAGGTCAGGGGAAACGATGTCCATCGTCGCGGTCTCCTATCGTTGTTATGAAGGGCGGCCAGCCCGGGCAGGAAGCTGCGCCCTGGGCACAAGCGCTTGTGCTGTCGGGCTCCGTGCCTTCGCCTATTGAGGCTTCAATCGGTCGGGAAGTCAATCCCCTGAACCGCTGGGAAACCCCATGAAAACCCCTGAGCGCCGCCGCTTTTGCGGATTCCTGACAGACTGAAGGCGGTGGCAGGGCTTTCCGAATTTCCCCAAAAAAGGGGAAGGGAACATTTTTCAACCGTAAGACCCCAACGCGTTTTTGCCTCGGGAGTGCAACATGAAGATTTTCAAGAGTTTTGGCAGCGTGGCTGCCGTTGCCGCACTGGTGGCCGGCTGCGCCTTCACGGCGGTGCAGCCGGGCATGTCGCGCGAGCAGGTGGTGGCCAGCTACGGCACGCCGACGCGCGCCCTTGCGCTGGCGACGGGCACCCGGCTGCAGTATTCGCGGCAGCCTGCCGGCCAGAGCGCCGTGATGGTGGACCTGGACGCGGCGGGCAAGGTGGTGGCGGTGCGGGAGGTGCTGAAGCTCCAGGAGTTCCTGCGCATCGAGCCCGGCCAATGGACGCGCGACGATGTGGAGCGCGAGTTCGGCCGCCCGGCCCGGATCGACAGGGTGGCTTCCTGGTCCGGCGACATCATGACTTACCGCTGGCGCGACAATGTGCAGGACATGTATTACTGGGTTTACCTGGACGGCGGCAACCGGGTGCAGCGCACCGGGCAGGGCATCGAGTTCCCCATCACCAAGGACGACTGAGGCTCCGGGCTACTGCACCGCGCGGCCGATCTCGGGCCAGCGGTGGTGCAGGTAGACCCAGGCCACCAGTCCGATGCACAGCATGCCCAGCGACACGGCGGCCAGCGCCGGCGTCGAATGCATGACCAGCGGCGCAATGACCCCGGCCACCAGCCCGTTGGCCGTCGAGCCGATGAAGGCCTGCAGCGAAGACGCCATGCCGCGCCGCTCCGGGTACAGGTCGAGCACCAGCAGCGTGACGACCGGCACCATCAGCGCCCAGCCGAAGGCAAACAGGGCAATCGGAAACAGCGCCCACGACACATGGGCGTCGAACAGCAGATTGGCCAGCAGGTTGACAACCGCCGTCACCAGCATGATGACAAAGCCGTGGCGAATCTGCTTCTTGGGCGGAATCTTTCCAGCCAGGCGCCCGCTCAGCCAGGCGCCCGACATGATGCCCGAGATGGTCAGCATGAAGAACCAGAAAAACTCGGTAGGCTGCAGGGCCAGGTGCTCGCCCAGGAAGGCAGGCGCCGCCAGCACATACAGGAACATGCCGTTGAAGGGAACGCCGCTGGCCAGCGCCAGCAGCAAGAAACGCGGGCTGGAACCGAGCTGCCAGTAGCCGCGCATCAGGTGCCGCACTTCGAACGGCTGGCGCGCCTCGGGTTCGAGCGTTTCCGGCAAATAGCGGTAGTTGGTCACCCACAGCACGATGCCGACCCCGGTCAGGAACCAGAAGACGCTGTGCCAGCCCAGGTGCACGTACAGCCAGCCGCCGACGATGGGCGCCAGCGCCGGCGCGATGCCGAAGTAGATGGTGACCTGGCTCATCACCTGCTGCGCCTGCGCGGGCGGGAACATGTCGCGGATCACCGCGCGCGACACCACGATGCCGGCCCCGGTCGACAGGCCCTGCATGGCCCGGAAAAACACCAGCTGGCCGACGCTTTGCGACAGGGCGCAACCGGCCGATGCCAGGGTGAACATGGCAATGCCCCACAGCACGACCGGCCGGCGGCCGAAGCTGTCGGCGAGCGCGCCATGGAACAGGTTCATGAAGGCAAAGCCGAACAGGTAGGCCGACAGCGTCTGCTGCATTTCGACGGGGGTCGCACCGAGCGACTGCGCCATGCCGGAAAAGGCCGGGATGTAGGTGTCGATGGAGAACGGCCCCAGCATGCCGAGCACGGCCAGCAGGGCGGCCAGTGCCCAGCGTGGTCCGCGCCAGAGTTGGTCGGCGTTGGGATTCATTCGTTCTTGAGCTTCAAGGCGGTGTCGTAGAGTTCGTTGCGCGGCGCGCCGGTGATGTCGGCGGCGAGCTTCACGGCGGTTTTCAGCGGCAATTCGGCCAGCAGCAGCTTGAGTATCCGCAGGCTGTCGTCAGGTTCCTGGTGCGCGCTGGCCGCATGCAGCACCAGCGCAAACTCGCCGCGCGTGCGCTGCGGCCCGGCGTCCAGCCAGGCGGCGAAATCCTGCGCCGGCAGGGTGGCGATTTCCTCGAATTGCTTGGTCAGCTCGCGCCCGACCGTGACAAGCCGGCCCTGCAGCACGGCCAGGGCGCGCGCCAGCGCCTCGATGCGGTGCGGCGCTTCCAGGATCACCACTGCGCGCGGGTCGGCCCGCAGCAACGCGATGGCCTGGTCGCGCTCGCCGGCCTTGGTCGGCAGGAAACCGGCAAAGACAAAGCTGCTGCCGCTGCCTTCGCAGCCTTCGGCGCGGGTGACGCCGGCCGCGCTGAGCACGGTCGTCACGCTGCTGGCGCCGGGCAGCGGCATCACCTTGAAGCCGGCGCCCCGCACCAAAGCCACCAGGCGCGCGCCGGGGTCGCTGACGGCGGGCGTTCCGGCGTCGCTGACATAGGCCACGCGTTCGCCGCGCTGCAGGCGCAGCACCACGCCCTCGGCCGCCTCGGCCTCGTT
>JAQGMN010000410.1 GCA_028292345.1 Polaromonas sp.
TCGGCGCTCTTGATGCCCTTGGACACCTCGACGCCTGAACTGACGTCAACGGCCAGCGTGGTGCAGCGCGGCCTGACCTGCAAAATGCCATCGGTCACGTTTGCAGGCGTCAACCCACCAGACAAAACGAGGTGAGCGTTGACGCTTGGAGGAAGGAGTGACCAATTGAATGTTTTCCCGCCGCCGCCGTATCCTTCGACATGGGCGTCGAGCAGGATGGCCTGGGCTGATGAGTGATCTTGCGCATATTTTAAGAGATCGAAGCGCGGGCTGCCCGGCCTGGGGTTGTCGTCCAGCGGGATGCGGGCCGCGCGCAGGAAGGTCCTGCCCGCCTTCAGGCACTCCTCAGGCGTCTCATCACCATGAAACTGGACGATGGCGGAGGGAACACGGGCACATGCAGCTATTATTTTTGGAGTATCCGCATTGACGAAAAGCAGCACCGGCGTGACAAACGGCGGCAGGCGCCCGGCCAGTTCGGCGGCGCGCTCGGGCGTGACATGGCGGGGGCTGTGCTCGTACATGACCAGGCCGATGGCATCGGCACCGGCGGCCACGGCGGCATCGACGTCTTCCTCGCGGGTCAGGCCGCAGATCTTGATGCGGGTACGGCTGTAAGGATTCAGTGAAATGGTCATGGCAGCCAATCATAAGCCGCCGTGCGCGACGGCAGGCCATGGCGTTCCTCGTAGACCGGACCCAGGAAATACAGGCCGTCCGGAGAAAAGGTCGGGGCGGCGGCATCGCGGCGGCGGGCGGCCACCACGCCGGCCAGCCATTCCGGCGGCTGGCTGCCCTGGCCCACCGCCAGCAGGCAGCCCATGATGTTGCGGATCATGTGGTGCAAAAAGGCATTCGCCTCGAACTCGAAACGCCAGTAACGCGAACCGGCGCCGGCGCGCTGCGAAATTTCGATACGGTTCATGGTCTTGACCGGCGACTTCGCCTGGCATTGCGCGGCCCGGAAGGAACTGAAGTCATGCTCGCCCATCAGGTGCAGGGCAGCCTGGCGCATGGCGTCGCCATCGAGCGGCCGGTAGACCCAGCCGACGCGCCCGGCTTCGACGCTGGGGCGCACGGGTGATTCGAGCACCACGTAGGCGTACCGGCGGGCGATGGCGCTGGCCCGCGAATGGAATTCATCCGGGACCGCCTGCGCCCACTGCACCGCTATGTCGCGGGGCAAAAAAGCATTGGTGCCGCGCACCCATGAGGCGGTTTCGCGTTGCAGCGGGGTGTCGAAGTGCGCGACCTGCATCAGCGCATGAACGCCGGAATCGGTGCGTCCGGCGCACATGACGCGAACCGGCTGCACGGCAAACTTGCTCAAGGCCAGTTCCAGCTGGTCCTGCACCGTCTTGCCGGACAACTGGCTTTGCCAGCCTTCGTAGGCGCTGCCGCTGTAGCTGATGCCGAGCGCAATCCTCACCGATGCCGTCCCGTTGATGAGCGAAGGCGCTTCAAGCGTTGTTCACGACAGGGTATTGAGGAATGCCTGGGCCTTGGATTTCAAGGGTCCTTTGGCATGGGCCACGACCTCGTCGGCCAGCGACCGGGCACCTTCCGAATCGCCCAGGACGCGAAATTCCTCAGCCAGCAGGAATTTGATTTCAAGCGGGTCTTTTTCCGGGCCGGTGGAAGCCAGGGCGGGAACCTTGCTGGCCGGGCCGAGGTCCAGCGAAAGCGAATCCAGGTCAAACTCCAGCATGCCGCTGTGGGTCACAGGCGCCGTTGGCGCTATGGCCACCTTGGGCGCAACAAAGGGCTCGGGCGTGAAGTCCATGCCATTGGCAATCAGGTCAAATCCCGAGGAAGGCAGTTCTACCGACAGGTGTTCAGGGTTCAGCGCCGCTGGCGCATCGTCCAGGTTCAAGTCCAGGTCCAGAAAGGCTGACGGAATGGCAATGTCCGGCATCGCTTCGGCTTTGGAGCCGGACGAGGCGGGGGCGCCCATTGTGGTCGGCGCAGGTGGCTTCGACGCAGAAGAGGCGGCGCCTGCCGGAAAATCGAGATCCAGGTCCAGGTCCAAATCGAAGGCGGGCGGCGTTTTGGCAACCGGCGCCAGGCCAGCCAGGGCCTGCGGAACGGTGCTGCTCAGGGGCACCAGGCCGGAATTTCGCCTGCCGGGCTGGCTGACTGAAAAGTCGGCGCCTGACTGGTACATGGAATTGCTGGGCTCCAGTTCCCTGCCCAGCTGGCTGATGTAGGACCATTCAGTGCCCTGGCCGCCCGTCAGCTTGAATGCTGCCAGGGCCGCGTTTTCGAAGGCCTTGTTGTCGCGCCGCTTGGCATGGATTTCAAGCAGCTTGCTGTGGACGGCCAGACGCGCCGGGTGGGTCCGCAAGGCCTCCTTCAGGATTTCTTCAGCCTGCTGGTCCCGGCCATAGGCCAGGTAGACATCGGCTTCGGCCACCGGGTCCACATCGCCGGCGGCATCCAGCTGGCTGGGCGAGTAGGCCATCGACGACGACCTGGCTGCATTGCTGGCGTTCGTATCGACATGCTGTCCGCCGCTGGCGCCGAAGAACGAATCAGGCTGCAGGCGGCTGTCCAGGAACGAACTGTCCACATGGTTGGGTCCGGCGTTTTTTCGGCGGCGCGCAAAGCCCAGGCCGGCGAGCAATGCCAGCAGGACACCGCCGCCCAGCAGCAATGAATTGTCCGTGATCCAGGCAATCACGCCGGACTCGGGCGGCGGCGCGACGGGCGGGGCTGTCAGCGCAGCCTGCTGGCTCGCGCTGGCAGGCACGACCGCTGCGGGCGTGCTGGCCGATGGCATCGGCTCCGGGGCTGGCGCCTCGGGCACGGGTTCGGCAACGGCTGGAGATGCCGCAGCGCCGGCTGCGGAACCTGTGGCACTGGAAGAAGCCAGCGCTGGCGCTGCCGCGATGGCAGGTGCGCCACCGGCCGGTGGAGAGCCGCTGGAGCCTGCCACCGACAGCCCTGGCGCCGTGCTGGCCGCTGCGGGAACTGCGGCCTGTGGATTCGGCGCACTGGCATTTTTTGTCGGGTCTGCCGTCCGGCTTGCGGCATCCCTGGCGATCTGTTCGTTGGACGGCAGGCCCTGGACGGCGCCTTTTGAAAGTGTCAGCCGGTCGGGTGAGGTGCTGGCTTGCGCACGGTCATCAACCCGGGCCTCAACCTTGCCGCCGGCCTGGCGGTCTGCGCTGCCAGGCTGCGTCGCCGGCACGCCCTCGGCCAGTTTGCGGCGGAAGGTGTTGAAATCCTTGCTCTGGGCCATCAGGGCCTGCCTGGCGTCGCCCGGTGACAGCGCGCTGGCTGCCTGCGCATCCGGAATATCCACCACGGCGCCGGACTTGATCAGGTTGATGTTGCCGCCAACGAATGCCTCAGGATTGCCCCTGAGCAAGGCCACCAGCATCTGGTCCAGCGACACGCTGGCAGGCTTGTTCTGGGCCGCAATCCTGCTGGCATTGTCGCCAGGCCTGACGGTGACCTGCCGGGCGCCGGAGGTGCTCTGGGCAGGAGGGGTCCTGATGGCTTGCGGCCTGGGTGTCGCCGGCACAGGCCGGACGGACGGCGCTGGCGTTTCCTGCCTGGAAGGAGGAAGAGCGGATACGGCCTGCGGTTCGCGAGGCAGCACCGGCGCCGACGACACCACGGCAGCGCTGCCGGCTCGCAGGTTGGGTGGGTCAAACAGCATCGTGTAGTCGCGGGTGACACGTCCGGAAGCCCATCGGGCTTCAAGCACCAGATCCACGAAGGGCTCGTTGATGGCCCGGTTGCTGGTCAGGCGCAGGTAGGGCCTTCCGTCCGGGCGCCGCTGGAGCCGAACTTCCAGGCCCGAGGCGGCGGCGGAGTATTCGAGTCCGGCTGCCCTGAAGACCTCAGCCCCTGCCACGCCGGCCCGCAGGCTGGAGGCCTCGTCGGCGCTGAGATCGAAAATGTCAATTTCTGCGCGCAGGGATTCACCCAATGCGGACTGAACCGTGATGCGTCCCAGCGCCACTGCATGCGCTTCAAGGCTTGCCAGGCAACCGAGCAATGCGATTGCACTCGCCATGGCACCAATACGCCAGCGACCGGGATGATTCATGAAGTTGTGAGCTTCTGGAGCTCGGTCTGATTGAAACGTTTTGGGGCTTGAGCGCACAAAAACCTTGATGCTAATTTTTGAAAATCAACCTTAACATCAAGGTCGGACACTGACAAGTTGGGACAATGCTTAAGTTTTGATACTTTAATCAAACATGCGGAAGACGGGTTTGGCCGTTGCCTGGAGACAACGCCGTAACCCGCCTGCCGCATTTCAGGATTGTAGGTGAGCAGTCGCCCTGCAAACCAGATTCAATCCTCGATCAGGATGCGCAGCATGCGGCGCAGCGGCTCCGCAGCGCCCCAGAGCAACTGGTCGCCGACGGTGAAAGCGCCCAGGTAGTCCGGTCCCATGGCCAGCTTGCGCAGGCGCCCGACCGGAATCTGCATGGTTCCGGTCACGGCCACCGGGGTCAGGTCCTTGATCGAAGCCTCCCGCGTATTGGGGATGACTTTGACCCAGGCGTTGTCGGCGGCGATCATGGCTTCGATGTCGGCCAGCGGAACGTCCTTTTTCAGCTTGAAGGTCAGGGCCTGGCTGTGGCAGCGCATGGCGCCTATGCGCACGCAAAAGCCATCGACCGGAATGGCTGGCGTGCCGAAGCCCGCGCCCTGGCCCAGGATCTTGTTGGTTTCGGCGCCGCCTTTCCATTCTTCCTTGCTGCTGCCGTCGCCCAGGTCCTTGTCGATCCAAGGAATCAGGCTGCCGCCCAGCGGGACGCCAAAGTTGGCGGTCTCTGAAGCCGTCAGCGACTGCTGTTTGGCCAAAATGCGCCGGTCGATCTCCAGAATCGCCGATTTCGGGTCGTCCAGCAGCGGCCTGACTTCGGCGTTGAGCGTGCCGAACTGCGTCAGCAGTTCGCGCATGTGCTGGGCGCCGCCGCCCGACGCCGCCTGGTAGGTCATGCTGGTCATCCACTCGACCAGGCCGGCCTTGTAGAGTGCGCCGACGCCCATCAGCATGCAGCTCACCGTGCAGTTGCCGCCGATCCAGTTCTTGCCGCCCTTGGCCAGGGCGCGCTGAATCACGGGCAGGTTCACCGGGTCGAGCACGATGATGGCGTCGTCCTTCATGCGCAGCGTGGAGGCGGCGTCGATCCAGTGGCCGTTCCAGCCCGCGGCGCGCAGCTTCGGATAGATCTCGGAGGTGTAGTCGCCACCCTGGGCGGTGATGATCACGTCGCAGCGCTTGAGCGCATTCACGTCGAACGCGTCCTGCAGCTTGGTTTCGTTCTTCGCCTGCGCCGGGGCCTTGCCGCCGGCGTTGGAGGT
>JAQGMN010000422.1 GCA_028292345.1 Polaromonas sp.
CCGTAGCTACCGCCAAGGCCAAGCGTAGTTTCAAGTAACGCCTGAGCAGGGTTAGGTGAAAATAGTCGGTAAAAACAAAGAAAATACGTTGACTCCAGCCTTATACCCCTAAGATAACTCGCAAAGCCTAAGGCCTTCTCTTGCTTTGGTCTCGCTGTCCGTGCTAGCGTAAGCGGAACGCGGGGATCACCAAAAATCATTCGTCAATTCTCGCAGCGTGCGCTTCGAGCGGGCTTGATGCGCAGTGCGCTGCACACGCCGGCCAGGGCCGCAAAACCGGCGCCCAGCCACAGCGCAAGCTTGGGGCCTTGCCCTGAGTTTGTCTCATAAAAGCTGAACACGATGGCCAGCAGCACCGCGCCCAGCGTCTGCCCGGTCAGGCGCGCCGTGCCCACCATGCCACTGGCCGCGCCGCTGCGCTGCGCTGGCGCCGAGGTGATGATGAGGTGGTTGTTGGGCGACTGAAACAGCGCAAAGCCCACGCCGCACAAGGCCATGCGCCAGGCCATGTCGGCGTTGCCCGGTTGGGCCGGCAGCAGCGCCAGCGCTGCCAGGCCCATGGCCAGCAGAGCCAGGCCGATGCCGCCCAGCAGCCCGCTGGGCCAGCGGCCAATCAAGCGCCCGACAAACGGCGCCACCACCACGATGGCCACAGGCCAGGCCGTGAGCAACAAGCCCGCTTCCAGGTGGCTGCGGCTATAGCTGCCCAGCAGCAAAAAAGGCAGTCCCACATAGGCCAGCGTCTGGGCGCAAAAGGCCCCCACGGACGTGCCC
Source organism: Polaromonas sp. (assembly GCA_028292345.1). Taxonomy (GTDB): domain Bacteria; phylum Pseudomonadota; class Gammaproteobacteria; order Burkholderiales; family Burkholderiaceae_C; genus Polaromonas. Next base: position 775 of record JAQGMN010000422.1, read on the forward strand.
ATGGACAGGGCAAAGACCGGGATGCGTAGCAGGTCCAGTGGAAACAGCGGCACCGGCTCAGCCAGCTGGCGCCGCACGTAGACCACGCCCACGACAAGACCGGCGGCCAGCTCCGAGACGGCCAGCCAGACCGGTGTGCCCAGTGCGCCGCCAGCGCCGGGCTCGAGGCGAACCCCCAACCCGTCAATGCCCATAAACACCAGGGCGAACATCAGGCCGTTGAGGGCAACATCGAGCAGTGAAAACCGCGCCCCGCTCGCCTTGGCCAGGTTGCCCGGCAACACTGCGCGCCCTAGCCACAGGCACAGCAGGCCCAAGGGAATATTGATGGCAAACAGCCAGGGCCAGGAAGCGGCCGACAACATGCCCGCAGCCAGGCTGGGGCCGGCCACCGAGGCAGTGGCGACCACCATGGAGTTGAGAGCAATGCCCCGCCCCAGCAGGCGCGCGGGGTAGACCAGCCGCACCAGCGCCGTGTTCACGCTCATGATGCCGGCCGCGCCCAGGCCCTGGAGCACGCGGGCAAGCGTCAGCGCGGTGAGGGAATCGGCCAGCGCGCACGCGAGCGAAGCGGCCGTGAACACGGCCATGCCGGCCAGGTACACGCGCCGGTAGCCCACGATGTCGCCAAGCGTGGCCAGCGGCAGCAACAAAGCCAGCGTGGCGATCTGGTAGGCGTTGACGACCCAGATGGCCTGGGCGGGCAAGGCATGGAGCTCGCGCGTGATGTCGGGTAAAGCCAAGTTGACGATGGTGCCGTCGAGCACGCTCATGGCAATGCCGAGAACGATCACGACCAGCGCGTGCACGCGTTCGCGCGGGGGAAGACCATCGGGAACCACCATGCAGCCCTTGGAATAAAAAGAAAAATGAAGGCAATGCCTGTTTTGGCAGGTGCTTGAACGGCGAAACCAAAGGCGTTGAGTTTAAAAGCACTGCGGCAATCAAGGGACATCGGTTTGACTTCAACGCTCTACGGTGCCTCCAGTCCAGTTCTACATCCCGCCGTAGTTCAACCCGCCGCCAATTTCGCGATCCCAGCACACCATGCTCAAAGACATTGGACCCGTACCCCCGGCATTCGAGGCGCAGCTGGTGACGGCCTGCCTGCAAGCTGGAACTGCCCCCAGAAATCAGGGCTCTGTGTCCAGCAAGGCTCTGAACAGCGCGGCTGAGCCTGCGGCAGACGGCAGACGGCAGACGGCAGACGGCAGACGGCAGAGTGATTCTGCAGTAGCTCTCCCGTTGGATGCGCTTGCTGAGTTTGTCGGCCTCATCGCAGCAAAGGCATGCTCTTCTTCACATGATCCTACAACGCTTACGGCGTCTTCCGACATCCGCTTTCCGGCACGCCGCCCAGACTTTTCCTTCCCCTCACAAAAGGAATGCATATGAGCTCAACCCTTGCCTACGAAGACGCGGTCGACCTGCTCGATGCGGACCACAAGATGGCGCAGAAGCAGTTCCTCGACTACCAAGGCTTGTGTGACGACGGCGCGCCGTCCGAAGCCCGGCAGCAGCTGGCCCTGAAGATCTGCCAGGACCTCAGCGTGCACACGCAGATCGAGGAAGAGATCTTCTACCCTCGTGTGCAGGCCGTGATTCAAGATGAGGCGCTGATGGACGAGGCGCTGCGCGAGCATGCCGAGGCCAAGGACGCGATCGCCCGGATACGGGACATGCAGGCCACAGACGCCGGCTACGACGACACGGTGATGCAGCTCGGCACGACCATCATGGACCATGTGATGGACGAGCGCGAGAAGATGTTCCTGAAGGCGCGCTACTCCACCGCCGACCTGCGCGGCCTGGTGCCCGCGCTCTACGCGCGCAAGAAGGAGTTGCAAACCGGCGCGCCGGCCCCTGCGCCGGCCGGAAAGAAAAAGGTGAAGTCATGAAAGCCCTCGTCTACAACGGTCCGCGCGACGTCAAGGTCCAGGACATGCCCGATGCCGGAATCGAGCGTCCGACGGATGCGCTGGTGCGCATCACCCGCACCAACATCTGCGGCTCGGATCTGCACATGTACGAAGGGCGCACCGACATGCGGCCGGGCCGCATCCTCGGCCATGAGAATGTGGGCGAGGTGATCGAGATCGGCGCCGCCGTGGACCGGGTCAAGGTCGGCGACATGGTGTCCCTGCCGTTCAACATCGGCTGCGGCTTCTGCGAGAACTGCGAGCGCGGCTTGAGCAACTACTGCCTGACCTGCAATCCAGGGCTCGCCGGAGCCGCGTACGGGTTCGCCGACATGGGCCCTTACCAAGGCGGCCAGGCGGAACTGCTGCGGGTGCCGTATGCGGACTACAACGCCCTCATCCTGCCGCGCGATGCGCAGGACAAGCAGAACGAGTACGTGATGCTGTCCGATATCTTCCCGACCGGCTATCACGCCACCGAGATGGCGCAAGTGCAGCCGGGCAGGTCGGTGGTGATCTACGGCGCGGGACCCGTCGGGCTGATGGCAGCGCTGTCAGCGCAGGTCAAGGGCGCCAGCCTGGTGATGGTGGTCGACACCCACAAGGACCGGCTGGCGCTGGCCGAGAAGATCGGCGCGGTGGCGATCGACGACAGCGAGGGCGGCGGCATCGAGCGCGTGATGGAGCTGACCGGCGGGCGCGGCGCGGACTGCGGCTGCGAATGCGTGGGCTACCAGTGCTGCAACATGCACCAGGAGGAAGTGCCCAACCTGACCATGAACAACCTCGTGCATGCGGTGAAGTTCACCGGCTCCATCGGCTGCGTCGGCGTTTTCGTGCCAATGGACCCGAACGCCAAGGACAAGCTGCAGCGGCGCGGGCAGATCGCATTCGACTTCGGCATGTTCTGGTTCAAGGGGCAGAAGCTGGGCACGGGTCAGTGCCCCGTGAAGGCGTACAACCGCTATCTCAGCCGGTTGATCGAGCAAGACAAGGTCAAGCCGGCGTGGATCGTCTCGCACGAGCTGCCGTTGGAGAAGGCGCCCGAAGCCTACAAGAACTTCGACGAGCGCAAGGACGGCTGGACCAAGGTGGTTTTGAAGCCGAACGGTTGATGCCATGACTAAACCGCAATCCCTCAGGAGCCGGCGTATCGCCGTGCTGGCGGCCGACGGGTTCGAGGAGGTCGAACTCGCCGTTCCTGTGGCGGCGATGCGCGCCGAGGGCGCGCGCGTGGACATCGTCTCCCTGCGTCCAGGCCGCATCCGCGGCGTCAACCTGCACGAGCCGGCGAGCCGCGTGTCGGTGGACCGCACCATCACGGAAGTGGCCGCGGGCGACTACGATGCGCTGCTTATTCCCGGCGGCTTCATCAACCCGGACCTGTTGCGCCAGTCGGCGCCGGCGCGCGAATTCGTGCGCAGCTTCGACGCCTTGGGCAAGCCGATCGCCACCCTGTGCCACGGCCCTTGGCTGCTTGCCTCGGCCGGGCTGACCGAGGGGCGCCGGATGACGTCCTGGCCGGGTGTGCGCGATGATCTGGTGAACGCGGGCGCGACCTGGCTGGACCAGCCGGTAGTGCAGGACGGCAACTGGCTCACCAGCCGCGGGCCGCAGGACATGGCGCCTTTCGTGCGCGAACTGTTGGCCTTCTTCGGGGGCAAGCCGGCGCAAGCACAGGCGCAGGGCGCGCCAGCGGCGGGCCGCGTCGCGTCGTCGCCGCAGCGCAATGCACCGCCCCAGGTGGTGCTCGGGGCAATGAAGTGGCTGCCACGGCCGTCGCTGCGCACGCTCGTGCTGGCCGGCGCCGCCGCGGCGTTCTACCTCACGCGTCACGACGCTAAGGGCTCGCGCAGGCTGGCTGGCTGACGCTGCAGCAAGCATGCGCCTCGCAGCCGACGAAGGACGCCCACCTCCACCGCACATGACCCTGTCCCACGCGCCGGCCGGATCGCAGGCGCACAGACTCAAACCCCTTCATCAGGAGTCCAACATGCTAGCAATGAACTATCGCGGCCCCTACCGCGTCCGCGCGGTGCAGAAGGCCGAACCCGAGATCGAACACCCGGGCGACGCGATCGTGCGCGTGACCCGTTCATGCATCTGCGGGTCGGACCTGCACCTGTATCACGGACTCGTTCCCGACACACGGGTGGGCATGACCTTCGGGCACGAATTCACCGGAGTCGTCGAGGAAGTCGGCTCCTCGGTGCAGAACCTGAAGAAGGGGGACCATGTGCTGGTCCCGTTCAATATCTTCTGCGGCTCCTGCTTCTTCTGCCAAAAGGAGCTTTACAGCAACTGCCACAACGTCAACCCGGAAGCGACCGCCGTGGGCGGCATCTATGGCTACTCGCACACGACCGGCGGCTACGACGGGGGGCAGGCCGAGTACGTGCGCGTGCCGATGGCGGACGTCGGCCCGACGGTGCTCCCCAGCGACCTGGACGTGGAGGACGCCGTTCTGCTGACGGACGCCTGCCCGACGGGCTACCAGGCCGCCGAGATGGGCAGCATCGAGGAAGGCGACACCGTCGTGGTGTTCGGCGCCGGACCCGTCGGGCTGTTTGCGGCCAAGTCGGCCTGGCTCATGGGCGCAGGCCGCGTCATTGTCGTTGACCATATCGAGTACCGCCTGGACTTCGCACGGCGCTGGGCGCAATGCGAGGTCGTGAACTTCCGCGAAGTGAAGGACGTGGCCATCCACTTGAAGAAGATGACTGACTGGCTCGGGCCCGACGTGACCATCGACGCCGTCGGCTGCGAAGCGGCGGGCAGCGCCATGCAGCGCCTGACGGGCGTGATCCTGCCGCTGCAGGCCGGCGCGGCGACCGCACTGCACTGGGCGATCAATTCGGTCCGCAAGGGCGGGAACGTGTCGATCGTGGGTGTGTACGGGCCAACCTTCAACGCCGTGCCGATTGGAAACGCGCTGAACAAGGGCCTGACGCTGCGCATGAACCAGGCCAGCGTCAAGCGCCACCTGCCGCGGCTGATTGAGCACATTCAAGCGGGACGACTCAAGCCCAGCGAGATCATCACGCACCGTTTTCCGCTCGAGGAGATCTCGGATGCCTATCACATCTTTTCGAGCAAGCTGGACGAGTGCATCAAGCCCGTCCTGATCCCGCCGCGTGCGGCCGTGCATTGATCCAGGAGCGCACTATGGAAACCCTCGCCGACACCCGCGTCACCCCGAGCAACGAGACATCGGGCACCTACACCGAGAAGACGGACCCGAATGCACGCCGGGCGCAGGCGGCCGACCGCTCGCACATCCACGGCTGGGGCGCCGACCTGGACCGGTCCAATCGGCCGGCGGTACCGATGGAGCGCACGCCGCCGCGGCTGGAGAACGTGCACTGGGACGCGCCCGAGCAGCAGCATTCGCATGCGAAGGTCTACCACTCTGTCGAGCGGCCCGGGATCACTCCGGTGTTCGGAACGAGCACCCCGCCGGTTGGCCTGTCCGGGAAGATGCGTGACCTGGCCTATAAGTATGCCGAGAACGACCTGCGGCATTGGCTGATCCTGCTGGCCGCCGATCGCGTGAACGTCGGCGAAGGGCTGCTGGAGGACCTGGCGAACGGGCACATCCCGAATATCTACCGCGAGATGGGCGGCCCGGCGGAACTGCGCCACAACCGTGCGGGCTTCATGAGGAAGGCGGCTGTCACCACGGCCGTGGTCGGGTTCGCCTACCTCTGGATGCGCGGCAGGCGTCACAGGTGACACTTGCGCGGCGAGGCCGGCAAACAGCGGCTGCCGTCCCCTCACGCGGAGCGCTCAGTTCGGCACTATCCGCCAGATCTCCCCGTTGTCGGCGGCGGGGTAGAGGTGGCCGCCGGGGGGCACGGTTCGGGGTAGACGGCAGCTCCACGGTTGGATGCGACACCGTCTTGCCGACGGAATCAACTGGAGCACCAAGATCAGCTGGTCGCGCAACAGGCTCACCAGCATGCGACCGTTTCAGGCCTTCCTTTGCGGCCCGTCGAGGAACAGCCCGGCGCTCATGCCGCGGCCGCCGTCGTTGGGCACTCAGCTCGAGCGCCCGTGTTCCGGGCGTGAGGCCCTGCACGTTGCGGGGCCCCAGTAGGTGTAGATGCGCGGGTCGCGGGGGCGGGCTTTTATAAAGCCTGTAAGTTGTTGATATTGAAGACCCGAGAACTTATCGGGTGGCGAATGGAAATCCACCCTACCAGAGAATCTTCGGCCGGGGCGTGGCTAATGTCGGTCGCGACGGCCGCTTCTGGCCGGAAGCAGACACCATTGCTACGTCAGCGTGGATTCCGAAGCAAACGCTTCTTCGGCAGATCGAAACTCTTTTGTAAGCGTTCAGCCGACCCCCGCCACGTCATTGCCCGTCATCGAAATGGAGCGCTTACTCCGCTATGACAACTCCTGAAGAGCACCGACGCGCTCTGGGGCGCACCATCCAGACTTTGAAGGACGTTTCCGCGGCAGCGGCCGCCGGGTCCGCACTGCGGGATCGCGCATTGCACCTGCTCACAAGCGCAGTAAGCATCGAGAAAATTGAGCAACTGGATACTGCATCGCCCGAGCGTGTGGAGGCCGCCATCAACTCGATTCAGGACTC
>JAQGMN010000424.1 GCA_028292345.1 Polaromonas sp.
GCGTAGTTTTCCAGGGTTCATGCTGGAAGTGCGCGACCAGAAAGTCGATCAGCAGCCGGATGCGGCGGGGCGAATCGGTTCGGTAGGGTGCCAGCCAGTGAATGTCGGCGTCCGGCATCGCATAGCCTTCCAGCACCCGCACCAACTGGCCAGAAGCCAGCCAGGGGGCGACATCCCACAGGCTGCGAAGCATGATGCCGCTGCCTCCCAGGCACCAGTCGCGCACCAGTTCACCCGAGTTGCTCGACAGCGGACCGCGCACCCTGACCTGTTCGGGTGTCCTGCTGTTGCCCTTGTGCAGCGTCCAGGTGTCGAAACTCTGGACCTGGGCATTGCCGTTTTCTCGCACGATCAGGCAGGCGTGTTCCTGCAAGGCATTCAGATCTTGCGGCATGCCACGCCGCTGAACGTACTCGGGCGAAGCCACCAGCACCCGCTGATTGCGGGCCAGCCGGCGTGACACCCATTGCGCCGCCTGCCGTCCCTGTACGGACCACAGCCAGATGGCGCCGTCATATCCTTCCCCTGCAAGGTCTGGCAATTGCTCGGTGAGTTGCAGCTGGATGTGGATGCGCGGGTAGCGTTCCTGGAAAATAGCCAGTGCCGGCCCCAGCCACAGGCGCCCAAAGCCGAAAGTCGCGGCCAGCCGTATCAGGCCGGTCGGCTCTGCCTTGCGCTCCTGAAGCTCGGCCTCAAGCGCGCTGAAACCCTGCAGCAACACCACCGCCCGTTCATATATGGTTTCGCCCTCGGCCGTCGGGCTGACGCGCCGGGTGGTCCGCTGAAATAGCCGCTGGCCCAGCCGTGATTCAAGCGCCGCGAGCCGCTTGGTGACCACCGGTGCTGCCAGACCCAGGCTGCGCGCGGCCGCCGCCAGGCTGCCATGATCCCGTACCGCCACCACCAGTTCCAGGTCACTGCGGTCCATTATTGCCTCTATGAAAATAATCGATTGCTAAATTATTGCTTGAAACATCTTGTTCATTGCGACAAAATTTCAGCGACTTGCCGGACAATGCGGACGGCTCAAAACAAGGCTGGTTTGATGTTCAAAGATTTTGTTTCCTGTGCCGTCGAAGGCCCTGCCGGAACCCTGCACACTTTGCGGGGCGGACGGGGTGCGCCACTGTTGCTTCTGCACGGACATCCGCAAACGCATGCCATGTGGCATGCAGTGGCTGGCGAACTGGCCCGGGTGTTCACGGTGGTCTTGATGGATTTGCGCGGCTACGGCGATTCAGCCCGGGTCGCCGCCGATGCAGGGCACCATGCCTATTCCAAACGCGCCATGGCGCTCGATGCCATCGCCGTGATGCGCCACCACGGGTTTGCGCAATTTCAGGTGCTGGCCCATGACCGGGGCGCGCGCGTGGCGCATCGGCTGGCGGCTGACCATCCCGCCGTGGTTCAGCGGCTCATGCTGCTCGATGTGGCTCCCACGCTGGGCATGTATGCCAATACGTCAGACGCTTTCGCGCGCGCTTACTGGCACTGGTTCTTCCTGATCCAGCCGCCGCCCTTGCCCGAGTCGCTGATCGATTCCGACCCGGTGCGCTACGTGCGCAGCGTGATGGGCAAGCGCCATGCGGGACTGGCGGCTTTTGCGCCAGCCGCGCTGGCCGAGTACGAGCGCTGCGCGCAGATTCCCGGCACGGGGCTCAGCATTTGCGAAGACTACCGCGCTTCTGCGACGGTCGATCTGGCGCATGACCGAGCCGACGTGGCTGCAGGCATGAAGCTGTTGCAGCCGCTGCATGTGCTGTGGGCCCAGCATGGCGCCGTAGGCCAGTGTTTTGATGTCATGCGCCTGTGGCGGGAGCGTGCCAGCAATGTATCTGGGGAGTGCGTGCCTTGTGGACACTACATTGCGGAAGAGGCCCCGGAACTGGTGCTTGCGCAGGCGCTTGAGTTTTTAACAACTGAATCAAAGGAATAAGCATGAGCAAAACAATGGGCAAAAAAAGAATCGCGGTCATCGCAGGCGACGGTATCGGCAAGGAAGTCATGCCTGAAGGCATCCGCGTGCTGGAAGCAGCGGGCGTCAAGTACGGCATTGACCTGCAGTTCGACCATTTCGATTTTTCCAGCTGGGATTATTTTGAAAAGCACGGCCAGATGCTGCCCGACGACTGGAAAGACCAGATTGGCGGCCATGATGCGATCTACTTTGGCGCGGTCGGCTGGCCCGACAAAATTGCCGACCATGTGTCGCTCTGGGGTTCGCTGCTGCTGTTCCGCCGCGAATTCGACCAGTACATCAACCTGCGGCCTGCGCGGCTCATGCCCGGCATCATCGCGCCGGTGGTGCGGCGCGACGGCAGTCCCCGCCAGCCCGGCGAGATCGATTTCTACATCGTTCGTGAGAACACCGAGGGCGAATACTCCAGCATCGGCGGCAGGGCGTTTCCCGGCACCGAGCGGGAGTTTGTGCTGCAGGAGTCGGTGTTTACGCGCATCGGCGTTGACCGGGTGCTGAAATTCGCGTTTGAGCTGGCGCAGGCACGACCCAAAAAGCATCTGACCAGCGCGACGAAATCCAACGGTATTTCCATTTCCATGCCGTACTGGGACGAGCGTGTCGCCGAGATGGCAAAAAACTATCCGGCCCTGCAACTCGACAAGTTCCACATTGACATCCTGACCGCTCATTTTGTTCAGCGGCCTGATTTTTTCGACGTCGTGGTGGCGAGCAACCTGTTTGGCGACATCCTGAGCGACCTGGGCCCGGCCTGCACCGGCACCATCGGCATTGCGCCCAGCGCCAACCTCAACCCGGAGCGCAAGTTTCCTTCGCTGTTCGAGCCGGTTCATGGCTCGGCGCCCGACATTGCCGGGCGCGGCATTGCCAATCCCATCGGACAGGTCTGGTGCGGTGCCATGATGCTGGAATTCCTGGGGCACAAGGACGCCCATGACGGCATTCTTGCAGCCATAGAACAGGTGCTCAGCCCTCAGAGCGGTGCGCCGCGCACGCCCGATCTGGGTGGGCAGGCGAGCACGGCTGATGTGGGCAAAGCCATCGCGAACGCATTGGCTGAAGGGTAAAAATGCGTGTTGTCAAGCATGAAAATTAAAGTTCATGCTCGGCAACAAAATAAGAATTTGCGAAAACGAAGCTAGAATTCCGCTCCACAGCTTAAATACCTGCGCCATGTTGACAGCCTGAAAGTCCATGGCTTTAATGGATCCAGAAACCAGGCCGTCCTGCCGCTGCCGCTGACACCGCATTGCCGCGTGTGGCGAAAACGGGTATCAAGCCAACCAGAACAACTGATCAAATAACGAGGTGCTTTTTGTGAACAAGACTGAATTGATTGAGCACATTGCCCAGAATGCCGATATTTCCAAGGCTGCGGCAACGCGCGCTCTGGAGTCCACCATCAGTGCGGTGAAGGCCACGCTGAAAAAAGGAGGCTCTGTGTCTCTGGTGGGCTTTGGCACCTTTGCTGTGGGCAAGCGTGCAGCGCGGACGGGACGCAATCCCCGGACCGGCGATGCGATTAAAATCAAGGCAGCCAAGGTTCCAAAATTCCGCCCAGGCAAAGCGCTCAAGGATGCGCTGAACTGATGTAATGTTTTTACAGTGGGGTGCTTAGCTCAGTTGGTAGAGCAGCGCCTTTACACGGCGTAGGTCGGCGGTTCGAGTCCGTCAGCACCCACCACCCACTAAGAGAAAAGGCGAACCCGGGTTCGCCTTTTTTGTTGTTGTGCCCGTTCGGGCAGTCACACAGGAAATTCGAAGATGTTTGATTTCATTCGCAAGCACACCAAATGGACAATGGCATTGCTGTTCTTGCTGATCGTGCCGTCCTTCATATTGGTTGGCATGAACAGCAACCCTGCCACTGAAAAGGGCAGTGTGGTGGCCAAGGTGGATGGAACCGAGATCACCCAGCCTGAATGGGATCGCGAGCATCTCAGGGAAGTTGACCGCCTGCGCGCCTCCATGCCAACGCTGGATGCCAAACTGCTCGATACGCCCGAAGCACGTTATGCCACGCTAGAGCGCATGGTTCGTGACCGCGTTGTGGCCGTGGCTGCTGACAAGCTCAAGCTTTCCACCAGCGACCAGCATCTTGCGCGGGAACTGCAGAGCAGCCCCGAGATTGCCGCCTTGCGTCGCGCCGATGGTTCTCTTGACATGGAACGCTATCGCCAGTTGCTCGGTGCCCAGGGTTTGAGTCCCGAAATGTTTGAAGCCAATGTGCGCTCTGACCTGTCCCGGCGGCAGGTGCTGGCGGGCGTGGCTGGCAGCGGCCTGGGCTCCAGTGTCGCGGCTGACCTCGCATTGAACGCTTTTTTTGAAAAGAGGGAAATTCAGCTGGCACGTTTCAATGCTGCTGACTACGCTGCAAAGCTGAGCCCCTCGGAGGCCGATATTGAGCAGTTCTACAAAGCCAATGAAAAACTATTCCAGGCACCCGAGCAGGCCAGCATTGAGTACGTCGTGCTGGACCTCGACACCGTGACCAAGGGAATAGCCATCAATGAAGCTGACCTCAGGACTTACTACGAGCAAAACGCCAGGCAGTTGAGCAGTGCGGAAGAGCGACGCGCCAGCCACATCCTGATTACCGCACCGGTCAGCACATCGGCCGCACAGCGCGAGGAAGCGAAGGCAAAAGCCGAGGCACTGCTCGCAAGTGTCCGAAAAGCCCCCGATACCTTTGCTGACGTGGCCCAGAAAAACTCGCAGGATCCAGGCTCAGCGCCCAGCGGTGGCGATCTTGACTTTTTTGGCAAGGGCGCCATGGTCAAGCCATTCGAAGACGCTGTTTTTTCGATGCAAAAGGGCGACATCAGCAATGTGGTCGCGTCTGATTTTGGATACCACATCATCAAGCTGACCGACATCAAGGTGCCCAGGCAGCGCAGTTTTGAAGAAATGAAGCCAA
>JAQGMN010000440.1 GCA_028292345.1 Polaromonas sp.
AAAATCCGCGCCGACTTTGCCGGCTTCATGGAACTGCTGCATCCCTACCTGGACGACATCGCCCAGACCGCCCAGCCGCTCGGGCTGGCGGCCTTTGGCGAGGTGCCCGATGCCCAGCGCCGCTTCGGCACCGTGATGCAGACCTTGCGCAAACCGCTGATCGACGCACTGGGCGAGGACATTGACGAGGTGTTCCTGCTGGACGCGCAGAAGATCGCCAGCTCGCGCCCGGCCCGCTGGCTGCAGCTGGCCTTGCAAGACCCGCAAGCCGCCAGCGTGCTGGACTTGCGCAGCCAGGATGCCGCCCAGGCCCTGAAAGCCGGTATGCACACCTCAGTTCCCAACCGCGCCGAGGCCAAGGTGCTCGACCCGGCGGTGCTGCTGGCACTCGCCCTGCGTGCCCGGCAGCTGGATGCCGCGCTGGCGAACAACGAGGAACTCAGCGGTTTCCTGGCCGCGCTCGACGGCCGTCATGTCAAGGCCAGCTACGGCGGCGACCCGGTGCGCAATCCCGAAAGCCTGCCGACCGGCCGCAATCTGTATGGCTTCGATCCGGGCCGCGTTCCGACCCGCCAGGCCTGGGATATCGGTGTGTCGGCGTTTGACGCCTGGATGGCGCAGCACCGGCAGGAACACGGCGGGCGCTGGCCCGAAAAGCTCGCCTTCACCTTGTGGGCGGGCGAAACCATGCGCCACCAGGGCGTGATGGAGTCGCAGGCGCTGCTGGCAATGGGCGTCAAGCCGCGCTGGGACGATGCCGGCCGCGTGACCGGCCTGGACGTGGTGCCGGCCAGCGAACTCGGGCGCCCGCGCATCGACGTGCTGGTCAGCGTCACCGGCTCCTACCGCGACCAGTTTCCGGTCGTGATGCGCTGGATCGACGAGGCGGTCCGGCAGGTTGCGCAGCTCGGCGAGGCCGACAACCCCGTGGCGCGCAACACGCGAAAACTGGCCGGCGACTTCCTGGCCGCCGGCGCCACGCCGGCGCAGGCCCGGCAATGGGCCACGGCGCGGGTGTTTTCCAACGAGCAGGGCAGCTACAGCACCGGCCTGAGCGAATCGGTTCAGGCCACCGACACCTGGAAAACCGCCGGCAAAAGCGGTGGCGACGTCGACATGGCGCAGCTCTACCTGGACCGCATGGGCCATGCCTACGGCGAAGGGCTCGATGGCGCCGGGCGGCACAAGGCCTTCGCCAGGGCCTATGCCCGCAACCTGGCGCAGATCGATGCCGCCTTGCTGTCGCGCACCTCCAACACCTATGGCGTGCTGAGCAGCGACGACCCGTTCCAGTACCTGGGCGGCATGGCGCTGGCCGTGCGCCAGCTCACCGGCAAGGACCCGGCGCTGTATGTGCAGAACCTGCGCGACACGTCCGCCGTCATCACCGAAAGCGCCGCCTCGGCCATCGCCAAGGAAATGCAGACCCGCTACCTGCATCCGCAGTGGATCAGCGCGCAAAAGGCCGAGGGCTACAGCGGCAGCCTGCAGGTGCTCAAGACCGCCCAGTTCCTGTGGGGCTGGCAGGTCACGGCGCCGCAGTCGGTGCGCCAGGACCACTGGCAGTCGCTGCACGAGGTGTATGTGCGCGACAAGTACCGGCTCGGCACCCGCGAATGGCTCGAGGGCAGCAACCGTGCCGCCTTCGCCCAGACGCTGGAGCGCATGCTCGACGCGGTACGGCTGAACTACTGGCAGCCCGATGCCGGCACGCGGCGCGAACTGGCCCAGGCCTACAACGCCGCCCGCCAGGCGACCGGCCTGCGCGAAAGCCATGCCGCGGTGCAGCGGTTCGCGGCGGACGCCGCCCTGGCGCCGGGCGAATCCCGTCCGGTTCAGGCCACTGCCGCACGGCAGGCCAGCGCCCGGAGCGCCGACCAGCCGGCGGTGCCATCCCGACCCCGCGCGGTGGATGCGCCCGCCCGACCGCCGCCAGACGAGGCCGCGCCGATGCCGGTTCGGGGCTTGCGACTGATCGAACAGGCGCCCGATGCGAAAGCGCCTGCTTCGGTGGTCAGCGCCCTGGCCACGCTGTGGGCCGTGGCCTGTCTGCTGGCCCTGGGCGCCTGGCGGCAGTCGCGCCGCTGGCGAAGTGCCCCGCCAGGGCCGGAGGCCGTTCGCCCCGCCAGGCCTTCCAGACCTGCCATCGCCTGAGATGCCGATGCTGCTGGCTGGTTTGCATCCGTATGCCGCGCCCGCCTGCCAGGCGCTGGCGCTGCTGCTGGCGCTGTGGATTGACCGCCGCTGGGGCGAGCCGCCGGTGGCCGTGCATCCGGTGGTCTGGATCGGGCATTACCTCAAGGTTTGCGGAAGTTTCACCGTGCGCTGCCCGCCCTGGCCGGCGTTTGTGCTGGGCGCGATGGCTTGGGTAGCGGGCGCATTGCTGGCCGGCGCGCTGGCCTGGGCGTTGCAGGCCCTGGCCTTGCGGCAGGTGGCGCAGTTCATCCTGCAGCCGGACCTGAGCCGCGCCCTGGCCGCCGTGGCGCTGGTCGCGGCGATGGCCTGGCTGCTCAAGGCCATGCTGTCCTGGCGCATGCTGGTGGACGAAGTGGGCGCGGTCGAGGCGGCGCTGTTGCAGTCGCTGCCCGCCGGGCGCGAGCGGCTGTCGTGGCTGGTCAGCCGCGACACCGCGCAACTTTCTGAAAGCCAGGTGCGCGAAAGCGCCATCGAGACGCTGGCCGAAAACCTCAACGACTCGGTGGT